>JBGOTH010000202.1:0-5963 GCA_041476345.1 Methylomirabilia bacterium | reverse complement strand
TCCGCCAAGCTCCTCAAGGACAAGGTGAAGGAAGTCCAGGTCGTGGCGCCCAACCGGGCCCGCATCGTCCTGAAGGAGCCGTGGCCCGATTTCATGGCGTTCTACGGCACCTCGGCCACCGGCGCGGGCTGGATCGTCCCGAAGAAGTATATCGAGAAGGTCGGTGACGACGGGTTCAAGAAAGCGCCGGTGGGCGCGGGCCCGTTCAAGTTCGTGTCGTTCAATCCCGGCATCGAGCTGATCCTCGAGGCGTTCCCCGAGTACTGGCGCAAGGCGCCGCACGTGAAGCGCCTGGTCATGAAGACGATCACCGACGAGACCACGCGCGCGGCCGCCGTGAAGACGGGCCAGGTCGACATCGCGTACCTCTTCGGCGGAGTCGTCGCCGAGGAGGTCAAGCGCACGCCGGGCGTGAAGATCGTGGCGCCGTTGCTTTACGGGATCTACTGGCTCGACTTCCTCGATCAGTGGCAGCCGAAGTCGCCGTGGCATGACCGCCGCGTGCGCTTGGCGGCGAGCCTCGCGATGGACAGGAAGGCGATCAACCAGGCCGAGATGCTCGGTCTCGGAAAGGAAGCGGGTTCGTTCGTCCCGCCCGAGTTCGACTTCGCGCTGAAGGTTCCGCCCGCGACGTTCGATCCCGGGCGTGCCAAACAGCTTCTCACCGAAGCGGGCTATCCGAATGGCTTCGACGCGGGCGACCTAACGCCTCTGCCGCCGTACACGACGCTCGGCGAAGCGGTCGCGGCCCAGCTCCAGGAGATCGGCATCCGCGCCAAGGTGCGCACGATGGAGCGCGCCACATTTCTCACCACGTGGCGAGAGAAGAAGCTCAAGGGATTGCTCATCGGCGCCACCGGCGCCGCCGGCAACGCCGCCGCACGGCTCGAGCCCTTCGTGACGAAGGACGGCATCTACGCGTACGGATCGGACCCGGAGCTCGACGGCATGTTCCAGCGGCAGGCGAAGGAGATGGATCGCAAGAAGCGCGAGGTCCTGCTGCACCAGTTACAGAAGGCGGTGCTCGATCACGTGCTGGTCGCCCCGATCTTCCAGCAGGGCTTCCTGTGCGGCGTCGGGCCGCGCGTGGCGGAAGCCGGCCTCGGACTCATTCAGGGCTTTCCGTACGTGGGGCCGGCGGAGGACGTGAAGCTGAAGTAGGGCTTTATTTCATTTAGACAATAATATTACTGTCTTTTATAAACTAAAAGAGAATAGTATTATTGTCTCATGGCACATAGCGAAGCGACGACTAGACGACATCTCGACACTAGGATGGCCCAACTACCCGGCACGGCAGCCTTCGCGAAACCGTTGGCGGGCTGGATCCGTACCATCCGCCGAGCGCTCGGTATGAGCGCCGCCGACCTCGGTGCCCGGATGGCTCTCTCCAAGGCACGAGTGCTCGCCATTGAAAAGAGTGAGGCTCGCGGCGCCCTAAACCTCGACACGCTGCATAGAGCGGCCGAGGCCTTGGACTGCGTGCTTGTCTACGCTTTGATCCCACGGAAGCCCTTGGAGCAGACCGTCCGCGAACGAGCCCTTGAGGTCGCCGCCGAGCACGTCTCGGCGGTCGATCACACGATGCGATTGGAGGATCAAGACGTCAACCGACAGACCGCACAGCGACAGCTTCATGAAGTCGCCGAAGACCTTGTCCGACGGTCTCCGCGATCACTGTGGAAGCGACGGGCGACGCGCTAGAGGAGCCGACCGGCGCGACGCCGCTCACCGCCGAAGAGCGTGAGGCGTTGATTCCGGGTCATATCACGCTACGAAGTGAGTTGAACGAGGTCGAACAAGCGGGCGTCCTCGCAACCGATGTGGCGGTCTTTCGGTACGTGCGTCGGAACCTCTTCGATGAACGCTTCATCCAGCGCCTCCACCGACGGATGTTCGAAGAGGTTTGGCGATGGGCCGGCACCTATCGAACCTCGGAGCGGAATATCGGGGTCGACCCGTCGGAGATCAGGCCCCAGATGCGCCTGCTGATGGATGATGCTCGCTACTGGGTTCAGCGCAACACCTATGTCCGTGATGAGCTCGCTGTTCGCTTCCATCACCGTCTCGTCTCGATCCACCCGTTCTCCAATGGCAACGGGCGAATTTCTCGACTCATGGCGGATCTCATCGTGGTGCGACTCGGAGGTGTGCGCTTCACGTGGGGTCAGGCCACCTTCCCGAAAGGCGAGACAAGGAGCCGCTATATCGCTGCCTTGAAAGCTGCAGATAACCACGACCTCGCGCCGCTCATTACGGTTGCTCGGTCGTAGGCTCTCGAGAGGCAAAACAAAAACGGCGAGCCACATGGCTCGCCGTTTTTTACGCGTCGGAACGGGGGCAACGCCCCCCTCCGAGTCCTAGACTTTCGGGTTGAACGACGGCGTGCCGACCCAGCCGGACTCCGAGACGTCGACCGTGACGGTGTCGGGGGCGGTGTACTTCACTTCGACGTTGCCGCCATGACGCGGGCCGTGGCCCACGCCGAGCGCCTCGTTGATGTCGTCGCGGCGCGGCGCGCCCGCTTCCTTCAGCTTGTCCGCGATGGCTTCGAGGTTCTCGACCTGGAAGCCGATGTGGTGGATGCCGCTCCACTCGGTGCCGCGCTCGACGCCGGCCACCGCGTCGTTCTTGAAATTGAGGATGGCGAGGTTGATGTCGCCGTCCGTCAGGTAGTAGCCGCGGGCGCCCATGCTCTCGACCTTTCCGACTTCCTTCATCCCGAACACTTCGATGTAGAACTTCGCGGTCTTGTCCACGTCCTGTGAGGAGATGGCGATGTGCTTGATCTTCGGCATGGCGACGAGCCCTCCCTTGCCCCGAAAAGTTATCACGAATCCGGGTATCCTGTGCGCCACCATGAACCTCCTCCAACCGATCGATCGCCAGTTCGTCGTCAAGGGCCTGAAGCTGCACCTGCTGGACTGGGGCGGCGAAGGCCGCACCCCCCTGCTCCTGCTGCACGGCTTCACGGGCCACGCGCACGCGTGGGACACGCTCGCCATCGCGCTGCAGCCGCACTTCCACGTGCTGGCGCTCGACCAGCGCGGACACGGCGACAGCGACCCGGCGGATGTCTACAATCCGGCGGTCGCGTTCGACGACATCACCGGCGTCATCGAGCAGCTCGGTCTGCGCTCGGTCATCCTCGTCGGACTCTCGATGGGCGGACGCAACGCGATCTATCTCGCGGCCAAGCGTCCGGACCTCGTGCAGAAGCTGGTGACCGTCGACATCGGTCCGGAGATCAGTAAGCGCGCGGCGGCGGCGCCGTCCGGTCCCGCCGAGCCCGACACGTGGGAGAGCATCGAGCAAGCCGCGCAGCATCTCTACCGCGGCAATCCGTTCCCCGGCATCCACTACTACCGCTGGGTCGCCTCCACGAGCCTGAAGCCGCGTGCCGATGGCGCGCTGGTGTGGAAGTGGCACCCGAGCGTCAAGGAAAAGCGCACGCAGATCGACTTCGACTGGTGGGCGGCGCTGCGCTCGATCACCTGCCCCGCGCTCGTGCTGCGCGGCGAGCACAGTCACATCCTCGATCGTGACGTCGCCGAGCGCATGGGCAAGGAATTGCCGAACGGCCGCTTCGTCGAGATCCCGCGGGCGGTGCACACCCTGCACGAGGACAATCCCGACGCCGTCGTCGCGGCGTTGAAAGACTTCCTCAAGTTCTGAGCGCGGGATGACGTCGCCCGGCGCTCATCTGGTCGGCAGCGTTCCGCTCGACGACGCGGAGGCGGTCTTCCGCGCCGTCGCGGGCACACTCGGTCCGCATCTACGGCGCCTCCCCGACGGCGAGACGGGCGAGCGCCGGCGGTGGATCTGGTTCCAGCGCCGGATGCTCGAGCGACACCCCGCCATCGAGATCGATCCCACGGTGCCGCTCTTCACGCTGCGCCAGTGGGACGGCAAGGTGCTGCGCGAGACGCCGCTGCTCCGCTTTCGCGCGGGCGTCGACCCGCAGAGCGTCGTGTTCGAGACCGGCTACGCGGACGCGGCGCGCGCGTCGTTTGACGTGTTCCAACGTCTTCAGTCGCAGGGCGTGATTCCCGCCGGCGTGCGATTTCAGGTCTGCCTGCCGACCCCGATGGCGAGCGCCTACATGTACGTGAGCCCGAGCGCGCGCGACGCCTACATCGCCGCGTACGAGCGGGCGCTGCGCCGCGCGCTCGGCGACATCGTCGCGGCGATTCCCGCCACACAGCTCGCGATCCAGTGGGACGTCTGCCAGGAGGTGCTCGTCTACGAGAACTTCTTCGCCGACCGTCCCGCCGACTACAAGCGCCGCATCGTCGACGAGCTCGCGCGCCTGGGCGATGCCGTGCCGCCCGGCGTGGAGATGGGCTATCACCTCTGCTACGGGTCGCCCGCCGACGAGCACCTCGTGATGCCGCGCAACATGGGCATCATGATCGAGATGGCGAACGGCGTGCGTCAGGCCGTGGCACGACGGATCGATTTTCTCCACATGCCGGTGCCGAAGGCGCGCACCGATGCCGCGTACTTCGCGCCGTTGAAAGCGCTCGCCGGCTACGCGGACGCCGCGCTCTATCTCGGCCTCATCCATCACGACGATCGCGAGGGTGACGCGGCGCGTATGAGAGCCGCGCGCGTCTTCGTTCCGCGATTCGGCGTCTCGTCCGAATGCGGCTGGGGACGCACCGATCCCCAACGCGTGCCCGGGTTGCTCGCCAGTCACCGCCACGCTCTAAAGGAGATCATATGAAGCTCGTACGCTACGGACGCGCCGGAGCCGAGAAGCCGGGACTCATCGACGCCGACGGACACCTGCGCGATTTGTCTCGCGTGGTGAAAGACATCACGCCGGATGCGCTGTCGCCCGCGGGCCTGAGGCGCTTGCGGGCCGCGAAGATCGAGCGCCTAGCGATCGTTCGTGGCAAGCCACGCCTCGGTTGCCCGCTCGCCGGCATCGGCAAGATGGTGTGCATCGGCCTCAACTACACCGACCACGCGCTCGAGGTCGGCCGGCCGGCGCCGAGCGAGCCGACGCTCTTCATCAAAGCGAACAGCGCGATCAACGGCCCGTACGACCCGATCATCCGCCCGCGCCACGGCATGAAGCTCGACTACGAGGTCGAGCTGGCCGCCGTGCTCGGGCGTGACGCGCGCTACGTGAGCGAAGCCGACGCGATGAAGTACGTCGCCGCGTACTGCATCGTCGACGACGTCTCGGAGCGCGCGTTCCAGATGGAGCGCGAAGGCACGACAACGAAGGGCAAGAGCGCCGACAGCTTCGCGCCGATCGGTCCATGGCTCGTCACGGCGGACGAGGTCGGCGACCCGCACACCCTGGACGTGTGGACGACCGTCAACGGCGAATCGCGCCAGCGCGGCAACACGAAGAACCTGATCTTCGGGATCGCCAAGCTCGTGTCGTACGTCAGCCACTTCATGTCGCTCCGCGCCGGCGACTTGATCTCCACCGGCACGCCCGCCGGCGTGGCGCACGGCATGAAGCCGCCGCGCTATCTCGTCCCCGGCGACGTCGTCGAGATGGGGATCACGAAGCTCGGCGCGCAGAAGAACGTCGTGCGCGAGGCGAAGTGATGGGCGAGATGAGCGCCGGCCGCACGGTCATCGAGCTGCTCAAGGCCGAGCGGGTCAAGTACGTCTTCGGGATCGTCGGCTCGACGTTCCTCGACGTGCTGGACGCCTTCTACGACGACAAGACCGTCGAGTACATCAACGTGCGCCACGAGCAGGCCGCGGCGTTCATGGCGGACGGGCTCGCGCGCGTCACCGATGTGCCCGGTGTCTGCCTCGTCACGAGCGGTCCCGGCGCGACGAACCTCCTCACGGGCGTGGCGGCAGCGTACGTCGCGCACTCGCCGGTCGTCGTCCTCGTCGGCGGGGTGGCGCTCGAGCACACGCAGAAGGACGCGTTCCAGGACTACGACCTCGTCTCGATGTTCCGTCCGGTGACGAAGCTCGCCGTACAGGTC
>JBGOTH010000201.1:0-5982 GCA_041476345.1 Methylomirabilia bacterium | reverse complement strand
GCGAAGATGCGCCCGGATTCGCGCAGGCCGCGAATGTTGGCGAGCGCGATGGCGGCCACGCAGACCACGCCGATGATCACCTTGTGCGTCTGCAAGGCGGGCACCGCGGACGTGATGGCGGCGACGCCCGCCGCGACCGAGACCGCCACCGTCAGGACGTAGTCGACGAGGAGCGCCCCCGCCGCCACGAGGCCCGGCACGTCACCCAGGTTCTCGCGCGCGACGATGTAGGAGCCGCCGCCGCTCGGGTACGCGTAGATCGTCTGCTGGTAGGAGAGCACCACGATCACCATCAGGGCGGTGATGGCGAGCGCGATCGGCGTGGCGAAGTAGAGCGTGACGGTGCCGGCGAGGACGAGGACGAGGAGGATCTCCTCCGTCGCGTACGCCACCGACGACATCGCGTCCGACGAGAACACCGCCAGCGCCACGGTCTTGCTGAGACGCTCGTGCCGCGCCTGCGCGAGCGGCATCGGCGCACCGACCAGAAAACGCTTGAGGAATCCGACTCGCCACGGCACGAAGATCCACTTTACGACGGAAATCTTTCCGGTGCATCCCCCCGTGCTTCCGCGGTAGCTTTGGCCCCGATGCCCTGGATGGTCTTCGCCGAGTTCGATCGAGCGCGCCAGCGTGCCCGGGATGCCGGCGTCGAAGTCCTCCTCGCGACGACGAGCGCCCGCCTGCGCCCGCGCGACACGCACGACATGGCCGCGGTCTCCTTCCTCATCGACGGCACCGCGCACTGCCTCCCCTGCATCGCGCGCGTCACGCACCTCGACGCGCGTCGGACCCACGCCGCTCTCGCGCAGCTGAAGACCGAGGTGAGCGTCCGAGTCGTGTTCGATCGCTGCACGCGCTGCGCGCAGATGACGACGGCGCACGTGATCGGAGGGTAGGACACGCCGTGGCCGAGGTCGTCGCCGCCGCCCTCGCGTCCCATGCTCCGCTCGTCACCGGCAAACCGGATGTCGCGAAGCCCGAGATGCGTGACCGGCTCTACGCCGGCTTTCGCGAGCTGCAGCGCCGGCTCACCGCCGCGCGTCCCGACCTCGTCGTCATGTTCGTGAACGACCATCTGCAGAACTTCCCCTACAGCAACATGCCCGCGTTCTGCGTGGGTCTCGCCGACGGCTACGACGCGCCGAGCGCGGGCGGAGCGACGTTGATGCGGCTCACGCCGCGCCGGCTCCAAGGCCGTCCCGCCTGGGGCACGGCGCTGCTCGAAGCCGGCCTCGAGGGCGGCGTCGTCGACTTCGCCTACTCGTACGAGATCGACCCGTGGGACGAGCTCGCGGTGCCGCTGAGCTTCCTGATGCCGGAGGCCACCGTCCCCATCGTGCCGATCTACACGAACTGCGCCGCGCCGCCGCTGCCGACGATGCGCCGCTGCCACACGATGGGCGGGTTCGTCGGATCGTTCATCCGGTCGCGGCCGCAGCACGAGCGGATCGCGCTCGTCGCGACGGGCGGCATCTCGCACTGGGTCGGCACGCCCCAGACGGGCCGCATCAACTCGGAGTGGGATCACTGGGTCCTCGATCACATCGGCCGCGCCGACCTGGAGCCGTTGCTCTCGCTCACCCACGACGAGATCGAGCGCGACGGCGGCAACGGCGGCCAGGAGATCCGCAACTGGATGGCGGCGCTCGGCGCGGTGCCGGGCTGGAAGGGTGAGGCGCTCGCGTACGAGCCCGTCGCCGAGTGGATCACGGGCTGCGCGACGGTATGGGTGCACCCGTGATGAAGGTCTCGTACGCGCTCAACAAGGTGCTCACGGCCGTCGCGCGCCGGCACGTGATGAAGGACCGGCTCAGCGACGACGACATCGCGGGCCACGCGGTCAACGCGGACGAGCGCGCCGCCCTCACGAGCGGCGACATCGGCACGCTGTACGAGCTCGGCGCGAACCCCTACCTGATCCGCCGCGTCTTCCGCTCGCGCTTCAAGCTCTAGCCCCGCTCCCAGGCCGCCGAAGAACGGGCGACCGGCCGGGTGGGCGGCCGGGTTCCCGGCGTGGCGCAGCGAAATCCAGCGGTCGGGAGGAAGCAAAGCTTTCTCCCGACAAAGCCTTGAGGCGCGCCATGCCGGGGACCCGGCCGCCCACCCGGCCGGTCGCCCGTTCTTCGGCAGCCTACGACGGCTTCGCGGCGCGCACGAGCTTGAGGTTCTCCTCGACCGTGTCGTTCGCTACGATCGCGCGGAAGATCAGCTCCTCGACCCCGACGCCCTGCCACTTCGCGATCGCCGCTTTGACGTCCTCGGGCTTCTGGGCCGCGATCGTCGTCTCGATCGGCTTCACGCCCATCCGCGCGAAGTTGGCGGCGTAGGCCGGGATCGAGCCGTAGCGATCGGCCTCCTGCTGCAAGGTCGGCATGGCGGCGGCGCCGACCGCGAGACGCACGTAGGAATACATCCGCGGCGGGTTGCGCTTGGCCGCCGCGGCGCCGGCGCGCACCTGCTCGACGGAGCGGCGCGCGTGCTCGGGCGTCAGCCAGTTGAACAGCACTCCGTCCGCGACCTCGCCGGCCAGATGACACATCTTCGGCCCGAGCGCGGCGACGATGACGCGCGTCTGCAGCGCTTTCCGCAGCGCGGCGACACCATCGCGCACGCGCTGGAGTGAGCCCGGATTCGGGCTGCCGACGCCGAGCAGCAACCGTGGCAGCGGCAGCTTCGTCGTCGTCACCGCGTCGACGATGCTCGACGGCCCGCGCGTGTTGAGCGGGATCACACCTATGCCGAGCTCGAGACGCCGCGTCTCCCCCGCGGCCACCGCGAGCGACACGAGACCGTCGGTCTTGCCGGGGTGGTTCACCCAGAAGGACTTGTAGCCGAGCGCCTCGGCTTCGCGCGCGCAGGCACGGATGATTTCGGGAGCGGCGGCAGCGAACAGTGCGAAGCCATGGTCCATCGCGGTCTCCTTGCGTGAGGGGTGATCTACGATAGCAAATCGCCCTGGTGGCGTACTCCCTCAGCGAATATCGTCACCGAGGCGATAGTCGTACGTCAGCTCGTCGAGCCGCGACTTGAGTGCCGCGTCGAGCGGCTTGTCCACCGCCGCGAGCGGGTCGTCGAGCTGATCGGGGCGGCTCGCGCCGACGATCGGGGACGTGATCGCGGGATGCGCGAGCACCCACGCGACGGCCATCTGCGTCAGCGACAAGCCCGCCGCGTCCGCGAGCGGACGGAGCGCGTCGACCGTGTCGAACTCGCGGTCGTGCCAATACCGCTCCTGATAGCGCCCGCCCGCGTTGCCGAGCGTGAAGCGCGTCCCTGCCGTCGGTTCCGCGTCGCGCCGGTGCTTGCCGGACAGGAAGCCGCCGGCGAGCGGGTTGTACGAAATCACGCCGAGGCCTTCCTCCAGCGCGAGCGGGAGCAGGTCGCGCTCGGGTTGGCGGAAGAGCAGGTTGTAGCGCGGCTGCACGCAATCGAAGCGCGCGAGGCCGAGCAGCTCGCTGCGCCCGAGCGCGCGCGCCGTCTGCCAGGCCGGCAGGTTGGAGCACCCGATGTAGCGCGCCTTCCCCGCCCGAATCACGTCGTCGAAGGCGCGGAGCGTCTCGTCCATCGGCGTGGCGGGATCCGGGTGATGCACCTGGTAGATGTCGACGTAGTCGGTGCGGAGCCGGCGCAGCGACGCGTCGATCGCGTCGAGCACGTGCTTGCGCGACAGGCCGCGGTCCCACGGCCGGCGGCTCGTGGCGCCGAAGCACTTCGTCGCGAGGATGACATCCTGACGGCGCGTCTCGATCCACTTTCCCACGATCTCCTCGGTGCGGCCGACCGTGTCGGGCCCGCCGCCGATCGGATAGACGTCCGAGGTATCGAGGAACGTGATCCCGCCGGCGAGCGCGCGGTCCATGATCGCGAACGACTGCGCCTCGTCGCACTGCAACCCGAACGTCATGGTGCCGAGGCAGAGTCGCGAGACGTGCAAGCCCGTGCGGCCGAGGCGGATGTGCTTCATCCTCTATTCCGACAGCCACACCTGGTCGAGCTGCTGGTTCAGGAAGTGGCTCGGGGTGATCGTCCAGCCGTGGAGCTTCGCGCTGTGCGGCACGATGCGATACCACACCAGCGAATACAGGTAGTGCGCCTCGTCGTCGACGAGACGCTTCTCGAACTGCCGCACGAGCTTCTTCCGCTCCTCGAAGTCGCTGGCGCGGCTCTGCTTCCGGTAAAGGTCGTCGAGGGTCGGGTCCTTGTACCGCGCCCAGTTGTTGTCGCTCGTCCCGGTCGACAGGAATTTGAAGAGCGAGAGGTCCGGCTCCACGGTGTAGCCGCAGTTGGCGTCCACCGATACGTCGAAGTCTCCTGCACGGTGCGTGGCGAGCCACTTCGCCGTCTCGTTGGTTTCCATCTGGACGTTGAGCCCGATCTGCCGCCATTGATCGACCAGCCAGATGCCCATCGGCTCGTACGGCATGGGCACGGCGCGGTTCTTGAGCGTGAACGCATAGCCGTCGGGCACGCCGGCTTCCCGCAGGAGTCGCCGGGCTTCCGCTCGTGACTTGTTGATGTCGCGCCCATAGCCCGCCAGCTTCTCGAGCTCGGCGGGCGGTGTCGCGTACGGCGTTTCCGGCACCATCACGCCGGTCACGTTCTTCACGATGGCGATCTTCGACAACGCCTGGGACGCCTGATAGCGATCCATCGCCAGGCTGAGCGCGCGGCGCACGCGCTTGTCGTCCCACGGCTTCCTCTCGTGATTGAAGACGACGAGGTTTCGGCAATCCCAGGGGCTCTCCTGCACGGTGATGCGCGAGCCGAGCGAGGCGACGATCGCGTCGCGCTCCGCGGGCGTGAAGCTGCGGAACTGCACGTGCGCGCGCTCCGCGCGGACCGCCGCCACCTGCGCCGAGTTGTCCTTGATGAAGATCGCGCGGTAGCCGTCGAGGTACGGCTTGCCCTTGTCCCAATAGTTTGGGTTCCTCTTCCCCACCCAGTGCGAGCCCTTGACGTACTCGACGAAGGTGAATGGCCCGGTCCCCATCACGTTCTTCTCGTACCAGTGCTGATCCTTCGCCAGGATGTCCGCCTTGAAGATCCAGCCGAACGGCGAGGCGAGCAGGTTCAGGAAGGACGCCGACGGATATTTCAGCCGGAATACGACCGTGTACGGATCCGGCGTCTCGACCGCCTCGATGTCGGTGTACTGCCCGCGACGGAACGACGTGACGCCCGGAGGCGGCCAGGTGATGCGGTCGTAGGTCGCCTTGACGTCGCGCGACGTCATCTCGGCGCCGTCGTGGAACTTGACACCGCGCCGCACCTTGATCGTGTACGTGCGCCCGTCGGGCGAGATCGTCCAGGACTCCCCGAGATCGGGAATGACCTTCGTCCCCGTCCGATCGTTCGGATCGGTACGCAGCAGCGTGTTGTAGTGCGGCGCCATCGGGTGCACCAGCGCGAACGTGCCTTCGCGGTGGCCGTCGTACGACGGCGGCTCCGCGGGCACGACGAAGATCAGCTCGCCGCCGTGGCGCGGCTTCTCCTGGGCGGAAACTGTTCCCGTGATGAGCAACAGGGCGAGAATCGAGACGAGCGTACGCATGCTCTGCCTTTCGTTGTCTAGGCGCGCGGCGCCAGTGCGTCCATGTGGCGGAGGACCCGGTCGATCTCGGCGCCACCCGGCTGGAAGTTCGGCTCGAGGAACAGCTCCGTGAGTCCGGCGTCCGCGTAGCGCTTGATGTCGTCGCGGATCTCGTCGAGCGATCCCATGAGCGGGCGGCGGTCGTTCCCTTGCGGCGCATCGAACACGTTGAACGAGCCGCGACTGACCACGTGCAGCGTCTTCGGATCGCGGCCGTGCGCGATCGCCGCCTCGTGCAGCTCACGCACCACCGGAGTGACGCGATCGAGCGGAACGTTGCCGCCGTTGAAGCCGTCGCCGAGCGTGACCGCGCGCTTCACGACGACGGGGCTGTAGCCGCCGACGGTGATCGGCGGATGTGGCTTCTGCAGAGGCTTCGGCTCGATCTT
>JBGOTH010000200.1:0-5993 GCA_041476345.1 Methylomirabilia bacterium | reverse complement strand
GCGGTGAGCGCCATCGTGCTCATCACGCTGTCACTCGGCGCCGTGGGCGCGTTCCTGCTGCTCTCCGGAAACCTCGGCAACGCCGTGGCGACCTGGCGGCACCATCTGCGCGTGATCGTGTATCTGAAAGTGGAGCCGTCGACAGCCGCGGCGACAGCGCTCGTCCGGCGCGTGCAGGAGCTCCCCGGCGTCGGCGCCGCGCGCTACGTGAGTCGGGTCGAGGCGCTCGAATCGCTGAAGAAGGTCCTCGGCAAGGACGCGACCGCCGCCGAGGGACTGAGCGCGAACCCGCTCCCCGCGTCGATCGAGATCACGCCGTCACCGGACGGCGCTACGCCGGAGGGGGCGCGCCGGCTCCTCGAGCGCCTATCGGCGTTGCCGGAGGCGGACGACGTGGCGGGCGGGGTGGAATGGGTGGACAAGCTCGCCCGCCTCCAGCGGCTCGTCACGGTCGTCGGCCTTGCGTTCGGCGGCGTGCTCGCGGTCGCCGCGATCCTTACCGTGACCACCGCCACCACGCTCGTCCTGCACGCGCGGCGTCACGAGACCGAGATCATGCGGCTCGTCGGCGCCCCGGAGTTCACGGTCCGCTTGCCACTCCTGCTGCAGGGCCTGATCCAGGGCTTGCTCGGCGCGGCGCTCGCCCTCGTCGCCCTCGGGGTTTCCCACCACTTCATCGCCCCGAAGCTCGCGCCGCTGATGACGGTCGCGCTCGGCCTGAACGAGCTGGACTTCCTTCCGCCGATTCAGATCGTCGCGATCGCCCTCGCCGGCGCCGGCCTCGGCGCGCTCGGCGGATTGCTCGCCCGCGGACGGCGGGACATTTGAACTCGCGGGCACCCGGGCTTACGCCCGCCCGCTCGGCGTTCGCAAGGGTGCTCGCAACGGCCGCGCTCATGATGCTTCTCGCTGTGGCCGGTGTCGCCGGGGCGCAGCAGAAGACCACGCGCGGCGGCGACGATCTCAAGGCCGAGCAGAAGCGCCTGCACGACACGCAGCGTCAGCTCACCGAAGAACGGGCCAAGGCGGCCGCGGCGGCGAAGCGCGAGACGTCGGTCCTCGCGGAGCTGGACACGGTCGACAAGACGCTCGCGGAGAAGAAGGCCGCGGTCATCCGGCTCGATGCGCGGATCGATCGCGCCGAGGCCGACCTGAAAGTCTTGCGCGGCGACATCGGCCGCCTCGCCGGCCGGCGCTCGGATCAGGAAGAGCACCTGATGCGCCGGCTGCGCGCGCTCTACAAAGTCCACGCGGGCGGCGGAGCGCTCCCCGTGCTCCTCGGCGACGACGATCCGATGCGGCGCGCGGCGGCGGTGCGCTCGCTCGCGAGCCTTGCCGCGCTGGATGCGCGCCTGATTCGCGAGTACCGCGTCACCTCCGAACGGCTCGAAGACCGGAAGCAGCGCGAAGAGACGCGCCAGGCCGAGCTGGCCACCCTCCGCGTCGACGCGAAGAAGGAACAGCTGGACGTCGACCGCGAGGCCGGCAAGCGCCGCGTGCTCCTCGCGCGCGTGCGGGACGAGAAGGCGTATCACGAGCGCATGATCGGCGAGCTCAGCGAAGCGGCCAAGCGCCTCGAGACTTTCGTCCGCGAGCTCCAGGAGAGGCAGCGTCGGATCGCGAAGGCGCCGCCGCCCAAGCCGGGGATCGAGCCGCCGGGCGTCGGCTTCGGCAACCTGCGCGGCCGGCTCCCCTGGCCGACGGACGGGAAGATCGTGGCCGCGTACGGGGCCCAGGTGCATCCGCGCTTCGGCACCCGCACCTTCCACAACGGGGTCGACATCGAGGCTCAGCAAGGCACCGAGGTGGGCGCCGTCTACCCCGGGCACGTCCTCTACACGGGATGGTTCAAGGGGTACGGCAACATGATCATCCTCGACCACGGCAACGACTACTACACGCTCTACGCCCACGTGGCCGACATCCTCGTGAAGGAAGGCGACGACGTCCGCCAGGGCCATCGAATCGGGACCGTGGGGGACACCGGTTCCCTGACGGGACCTCGGCTCTATTTCGAGGTACGCTATCAAGGCAAGCCCCAGGATCCGGAGCAGTGGCTCCGACAACAACGGGGATAGGCAGGGGGATGAGATGAAGAAGGCGTTCGTGATCAGCGCGCTCCTCGTGGCCCTGACCCTGTCGCTCGGCGGCACCGTCGCCAGCAAGGGCACGGAAGGCAACGCGACGTACGAGCAGCTCCGGCTCTTCACCGAGGTCCTGTCGATCGTGCAGAACCAGTACGTCGACGAGGTACCGCCGAAGGATCTGATCTACAACGCCATCAAGGGCACGCTGCGCGGGCTCGATCCCCACAGCTCGTTCATGGACCCGGAGAGCTACAAGGAAATGCAGGTCGAGACCTCGGGCAGTTTCGGGGGCCTCGGCATCGAGATCACGCTGAAGGACGACATCCTGACGGTCGTGTCGCCCATCGACGGGACGCCGGCATATCGCGCCGGTCTCACCACCGGCGACCGCATCATCAAGATCGACGGGCTGACCACGAAGGACATGCAGTTGTCGGACGCCGTCAAGCGCATGCGTGGCAAGCCCGGGAGCAAGGTCACGATCAGCATCGCGCGCGAGGGCTGGACGGAGGCGAAAGACTACGACATCGTCCGCGAGCAGATCCGCGTCCACTCGGTGCGTGACGCCATGCTCGACAACAGCGTGGCTTACATCAAGCTGCGGCAGTTCCAGGAGCAGTCGCCGCACGATCTCGAGCAGGCGGTCGACAAGGCCGTCAAGGAGGGGATGAAGGCGCTGGTCCTCGACCTCCGCAACAACCCCGGCGGCCTCCTCACCGCGGCCGTCGAAGTCTCGGAGAAGTTCATCGACGACGGCAAGCTGGTCGTCTACACCGAGGGGCGCGTGCGCAACCAGAACATGCGCTTCACGGCCCACTCGAAGAAAGCGATCACCACCGTGCCGATGGTGGTCCTCGTGAACCAGGGCTCCGCCTCCGCGTCGGAGATCGTCGCGGGCGCGCTCCAGGACTGGGGGCGCGCGATGGTGGTGGGGACGCAGAGCTTCGGCAAGGGGTCGGTGCAGACGATCATTCCGCTGTCGGACGGCTCGGGGCTGCGCCTGACGACGGCGAAGTACTTCACGCCGAAGGGGCGTTCCATCCACGGCAAGGGCATCACGCCCGACATCGTCGTGGAAGCGGCGAAGGCGCCGGTCACGAAGGAGCGGCCACTGCCGTCGCCTGATCCGCTCGATGACTTGAAGAAGGACGTGCAGCTCCAGCGCGCCCTCGACGTGCTCAAGACGATGCGGGTGATGGGCGAGCGCAACGGCGCCCACGCGAAGGCGACGACGGGCGCGTCGACGGCGACGCTCACCACGGTCCGCTGACCCCGTTCCTCTCGCCCCGATGATCGTTCTCGGGATCGAGAGCTCCTGCGACGAGACCGCGGCGGCCGTCCTCGAGGACGGCCGCCGCGTGCGTTCGAGCATCGTCGCCTCCCAGGACGACGTCCACGCGCCGTATGGCGGCGTCGTACCCGAGCTCGCGTCGCGCCGCCATCTCGAGGTGATCGTGCCGGTCGTCGAGCGTGCGCTCGACGAGGCGGGTCTCCGATTGCCCGATCTGGACGGGATCGCGGTGACGCACGGTCCCGGCCTCGTGGGCTCCCTCCTCGTGGGCTGCTCGTTCGCGAAGTCAGTAGCGTGGGCGCACCACCTGCCGCTCGTCGGGGTGAATCACCTGGAGGGCCACATCTACGCCGCGTCGCTCACCGACGATCCACCCGAGCACCCGTTCCTGGCGCTCGTCGTCTCCGGCGGCCACACCGCGCTCTATCACGCGGTCGCCCCGCTCTCGTATTCCCTCGTGGGCGAGACGCGCGACGATGCGGCGGGCGAGGCGTTCGACAAGGTCGCCAAGCTCCTCGGCCTCGGCTTTCCGGGCGGCCCTCTGATCGAGAAGACCGCACGCGCGGGCGCCCCCAACGCAATTCCGTTCCCGGCCGCGCAGATGACCGACCTGGCGCTGGACTTCTCGTTCAGCGGGCTGAAGACCGCCGTGTCACTGTACGTCAAGCGGCACCAGCCGCTGGCCGACCGCGACGTCGCGGACATCGCCGCGTCATTCCAGGCCACGGTGGTCAAGCTGCTGGTGCGGAAGACGGTGAAGGCGGCGCTCCGCCTCGGCATCACGCGTCTCGTGCTCACGGGTGGTGTCGCCGCCAATACCGCGCTACGCGATGGGCTGGCCGCGGCGGCCGGCGAGCACGGCTTCCATCTCCACGTGCCGCCGCGCCATCTCTGCACCGACAATGCCGCGATGATCGCCGCCGCCGGCACTGCCCGTTTGAAAGCAGGACACCGTTCCGGAATGGATCTGAACGCGGTCCCGGGTTTGGAGCTCGCCTCATGAACTACGAGGCGGTCCTCGCCGGCTTACCGGATGCGGTCGTCGCCATCGACGGCGCCGGGCGTGTCGTGTTCTGGAACGCGGCCGCCGAAGCGCTGATCGGGCGCTCGGCGCGGCGCGCGGTCGGGCGCACGCTGAAAGATATCTTCCCGTTCGAGGACTCGCTCATCCGGCGCCTCCACGAAACGCTGGCCAGCGGTGAGAGCCGGTCCGAGAGCGAGACGGGCGTCGACACCGCCGACAATCGGCGCGTGCCCGTGAGCCTCGTGACGGCGCCGCTCTTCGCGCGCGACGGCACCGTGGAAGGCGCGGTCGCGGTGCTGCGCGACCTCTCGCGGATCGAGCAGCTCGAGGCGGAGGTCCGGCGCGGCGAGACGCTGGCATCCGCCGGGCGCATGGCCGTCGGCCTCGCGCACGAGATCCGCAACCCGCTCGGCGCCATTCGCGGCGCGGTCCAGCTCCTCCAGCGCGAGCTGGGCGACGGATCGCGCTTCGCCGAGTACACGACGGTGCTGCTCAAGGAAGTCGACCGCGTGAACCGGATCATCGAGATGCTGCTCGACCTCTCGCGCCCCGTCCAGCTCCACCGGGTGCCGCTCAACCTCCACCAGCTCTTCGAACGCGTCGCCCTGCTCCAGGAGGAAGCGGCACGCGAGCGTGGCGTGACGGTGGTGCGGCGGTACGATCCGAGCCTGCCCGCGATCCTCGGAGACGAGGATCGCCTCGTCCAGGTCTTCCACAACCTGATCCGGAACGCGATCGAGGCGATGAAGGACGGCGGGCACCTCACGCTGTCGACGCGCGTGAGCATGAATTTGTTGTACGGCAAGATGGACACGGGCGGTGGTCAGCGCACGATGGTGGAGGCCGTGGTGACCGACGAAGGCGGCGGGATACCGATGGGGCTCAGGGGGCGGATCTTCGATCCGTTCTTCACGACCAAGGAATCGGGGATGGGGCTCGGGCTCGCGCTGTGCCATCGCATCGTGGAGGAGCACCACGGCACCATCCAGGTCGACAGCGCGGAGGGCAAGGGCACGACGGTGACGTGCTTCCTGCCGATCGCAAAATGACGAGCCCGGCGCGCATCCTGATCGCCGACGACGAGGACAGCCTCCGCTGGGTCCTGGAGAAAACGCTCAAGGGGGCCGGCTATGACGTGACGGGCGTCAAGGACGGCGACAGCGCCATTCGCGCGTTCCAGGCCGAGCCGTACGACCTGGTCTTCCTCGACATCCGGATGCCGGGTATCGACGGGCTCACCGCGCTCGCCCGCCTGCGTGAGATCCGCGGGGATGCCCCCGTGATCGTGATGACCGCGCACGGCACGATGGATACCGCCATCCAGGCGATGCAGCGCGGCGCCTACGACTACATCGCCAAGCCCTTCGACCTCGACGAGGTCGTGCTGCTCGCGGAGCGTGCGCTCGCGGCATCCCGCCTGACCGAGGAAGTGATCCGGCTCAAGAGCGGACTTCACGAGGTGTGGGAGTTCGGCGCGCTCGTCGGCCGCCACCCGCGGATGCAGGACGTCTACAAGACCATCGGCCGCATCGCGGGGAGTGACGTGACCGTGCTCCTCCGCGGTGAATCCGGAACGGGCAAGGAAGTGGTC
>JBGOTH010000199.1:0-6005 GCA_041476345.1 Methylomirabilia bacterium | reverse complement strand
CGCTAGGGCGCTTCATCCGCCACTACGTCGCTTCATCCGCGGGGCGCGTCCGCCAGCGATCGTGCGCCCAGAGCCATTGTTCGGGCGTGGCGCGCACCGCCGCCTCGACGGCCTCCGTGCACCGCGCAGTCAGCATTCGTACCGCCTCCTCGTCGCCCGCGAGCGGGAGCGGGAACGCCGGATGAATCGTGATGCGGTGCCGGCCAGGAGCGAGGCGCCGGGCGAAGGCGGGAATCACGGGCGTCTTCGTGCGCAGGGCCAGGACCGCCATGGCCTTCGACGTGCTGGCGAGGCGTCCGAAGAACGGGACGAACACCCCCTCGCGGCGCGAGGTGTTCTGATCGAGGAGGACGCCGACAAGGCGTCCGCGTCGAAGCGCGGCAAGGACCGGCCTGAGCGCGTTGCGCTTATCGATGACCTCCACGCCCGCCGTACGACGCAAACGATCCGCCCAGGCATCCAGCGTGGACGAATCGAGCGCGCGCGCCACCACGGAGAGCGGATATCCGGTCAATGCCGGGGCAAGTGTGAGCAGCTCCCAGTTGCCGAGGTGCGCCGTCAACACCAGCGCGCGACCGTGGCCCTCGATCACCGCGCGCAAGTGCCGCGTGCCCTCGATCTCGATCTGGGCGGCCGCCTGCGCGAGCGGACGGTGGAGCACGAAGCAGCTCTCGGTGAACACCATGCCGAGGTGCTGGAACGAGCGCCGCGCGACGCGACGGCGCGCGGCGGGCGTGAGCGCGGGAAGCGCGTGCGTGAGGTTGTCGAGCGCGAGGCGACGGCGGCGGCCGAGCAGGGCGTAGCCCAGATCACCGAGCCGCCGGCCGACCCAGGCGGCAACGGTGACGGGCAACGCGCCCACGGTCGCCGTCAGGAGTCCGAGGACTACGTGGTCCTCCGCCTCCGCTCGCGGAGGATCTCGACGGCGACGGGAATGAACGAGAGCAGGATCACGACGATCACCACCTTGGCGAGATGACGGTCGATGTTCGGAATCGTCTGGCCCAGGAGATAACCCGCCCACGTCATGCTTGAGACCCATCCGACGCCGCCGGCCACGTTGAAGGTGAGAAAGCGGCGGTAGTCCATCCTCCCGACGCCGGCGACGACCGGCGCGAACGTACGGATGATCGGCACGAAGCGCGCGATGACGATCGTCTTGGCGCCGTGGCGCTCGTAGAAGCGGCGGGTATGCTCGACGTGCCTCGGGTTGAACACGCGTGACTTCTCACGGGTGAACAGCGCCGGCCCGAGGCGCCTGCCGATGGCGTAGCCGACGCTGTCGCCGACGATCGCCGCCACACACAGCAGAACGTTCAGCCACCAGATGTTCAGCGTCCCGGTGGCCGCGACCAGACCCGCCGTAATCAGCAGCGAGTCCCCCGGGAGGAAGAAGCCGACGAAGAGCCCCGTCTCCGTGAACACGATCGCCGAGAGGCCCAGGTAGCCACCCCACTGGATCAGCGCGTCGAGCGAAACCTTTCCCGTGAGGACACCGACGAGAAGCTCGACGGCGTTGCGGAGCAGGTCCACCGCGCTATTTGCCGCCGGCCACCGCGCGCGCAGGAGCGGGCGCGCCCTGCGCCCCGCCCGACCCGATTCGCATGCCGTAGAACGACCGCCAGACGAAGAAGGCCGAGATGGCGAAGAAGATGATGGCGAGCGTGCGGGTCAACCCTCGCCCCTGCCCGGCGGACAACGAGACGGCAAGCTCAACGGCGAGGAGGCCGAAGAGAGTCGTGAACTTGATCACCGGGTTCATGGCCACGGACGACGTGTCCTTGAAAGGATCGCCGACGGTGTCACCGACCACGCAGGCCGCGTGCAACGCGCTGCCCTTCTCCTTGAGCTCCGTCTCCACGATCTTCTTCGCGTTGTCCCAGGCGCCGCCCGCGTTGGCCATGAATACCGCCTGGTAGAGGCCGAAGAGCGCGATGGAGATGAGGTACCCGATGAAGAAGTAGGGCTCCAGGAACGCGAAGGCGAGGGTCGAGAAGAATACGGTGAGGAAGATGTTGAACATGCCCTTCTGCGCATACTGAGTGCAGATCTCGACGACCTTCTTGCTGTCCTCGACCGACGCCTTTTCGGCGCCCTCGAGGCGGATGTTCGCCTTGATGAACTCCACCGCCCGGTAGGCGCCGGTGCTCACCGCCTGGGTGGCCGCGCCGGTGAACCAGTAGATGACCGCGCCACCCGTGATGAGGCCGAGCAGGAACGGCGGGTAGAGGAGCGACAGCCGGTCGAGGTTCTGGCTGAGACCGCTCGTGAGCACCATGATGATCGAGAAGATCATGGTCGTCGCGCCGACGACCGCGGTGCCGATGAGTACGGGCTTGGCGGTCGCCTTGAAGGTGTTGCCCGCGCCGTCGTTCTCCTCGAGAAGTTCCTTGGCCTTGTCCCACTTCACGTCGAAGCCGTAGTCCTTGCGAATCTGCTGAGCGACGCCGGGAATGGTTTCGATGACCGACAACTCGTACACCGACTGCGCGTTGTCCGTGACGGGACCGTAGGAATCCACAGCGATGGTCACCGGGCCCATGCCGAGGAATCCGAAGGCGACGAGCCCGAAGGCGAACACGGCAGGGGCCACCATGAGGGCGCCGATGCCCTGCGTGCTGACCTCGAAGGCGATCCCCATCAGCACCACCACCACGATGCCGATCCAGTAGGCGCTGAAGTTGCCGGCGACGAAGCCGGAGAGGACGTTGAGCGACGCCCCGCCCTCGCGTGAGGCGGTGACGACCTCGCGCACGTGCGCCGAGCTCGTCGACGTGAAGACCTTGACGAACTCGGGGATGATCGCGCCCGCAAGGGTGCCGCAGGTAATGACGGTGGAGAGCTTCCACCAGAGGGTCCCGTCCCCCAGGTTGCCGATGAGCGCGTAGGACGCCACGTACGTCACGGCCACCGACAGGAGCGAAGTCAGCCACACCAGCGAGGTCAGCGGCGCCTCGAAGTTCATGTGCGTCGCGCGCCCGTACTTCGCGCGCGCGAGCGCATCGTTGATCAGATAGGAAGCGCCGCTCGTGATCACCATGAGCACGCGCATGAGGAAGATCCACACGAGGAGTTGGACCTGAACGGCCGGCTCCCTCACGGCGAGCAGGATGAACGAGATGAGCGCGACGCCGGTGACGCCGTAGGTCTCGAAGCCGTCCGCGCTCGGCCCCACCGAGTCGCCCGCGTTGTCGCCGACGCAATCCGCGATGACGCCCGGATTGCGGGCGTCGTCCTCTTTGATGTTGAAGACGATCTTCATGAGGTCGGAGCCGATGTCCGCGATCTTCGTGAAGATGCCGCCTGCGATGCGGAGGACGGCCGCGCCGAGTGACTCGCCGATGGCGAAGCCGATGAAGCACGGGCCCGCATAGTCACCGGGGATGAAGAGAAGAATGCAGAGCATCAGAAAGAGCTCGACGCTGATGAGCAGCATCCCGATGCTCATCCCCGCCTTGAGCGGGATGGCGTAGACGGGGAAAGCCTCACCCTTGAGGCTCGCAAACGCGGTGCGCGAGTTCGCGAACGTGTTGATGCGGATGCCGAACCACGCGACGCCGTAGCTGCCGCAGATTCCGACCATGCTGAAGAGCAGGATGATGATGACGCGCCTGGCCTCGAGGTGTTGGAGAAAGCCGAAGTAGATGACGATGATGACGCCGATGAACGCCTCGAGGATCAGGATGAACTTGCCCTGCGTGATCAGGTACGTCTTACAGGTCTCATAGATCAACTCCGAGATCTCGCGCATGGACGCATGCACGGGCAGGGTCTTGAGCTGACGGTAGATGACGAGGCCGAAGACGAGACCGAGCACACAGACGCCGAGGCCGGCGATGAGGAGCGCGCGGCCGTTCATGCCGAGGACCTGGACCTGGCCGAGGTCGGGGATTTTGAGGTTCGCTTCGCCTCCGCCAGTGTGCGCGGGCGCGCTCGACTGCGCGAAGGCGGGCGCGGCCAGAACGGCGAGAGCCACGAGTGCGAACAGCGTGAGCGCCGTCGCCACGCGCCACGGCTTGAACGGCGTCAAAGGCATGGTCGGGTTGTCCTCCGAAGGGCAGTGCACGACAGAAATTGCTCGGAATTTACGCGGCGCGTCTAACAAAGTCAAACAGAATCAGGGCGATGACGGCCACCGTCGTGCGTTGACACGTTTCAACACGACTCGGTAGGATCGCGCACGTGGCGGCCGCCATCGCGAGAGCTCCCGTTCGTGGTGACTGATGAAGCGCCGAGCCCGGCGAGTCGCCGGGTCCATTGCCCGACGTGTGGCCAGCCAACATCATGGAAGGACAATCCCCAGCGTCCGTTTTGCTCGCTGACATGCCGCCTCATCGATCTCGGAGACTGGCTCGACGAGCGCTACCGAATCCCGCCGCGTGGCGACGAAGAGACAGGTGAGAGCACGGATGTTCCGTAGGCCGACCGGTGCCATCCTCTGTCCTCGCTGCGGCCGACTCACACACCCGGACGCAGCGGAGTGCCTCGTGTGCGGACTGCCGCGACCCGGACGGTGGCTCTGGGCATCAGGCCTCGGCCGGTTGCTGCGCACCGGGAGCTTCACCGGCCTCGTAACGGTCGCAGGTATCGCCGCCTACGTGCTGAGCCTTCTCCTCGATCCCATGGCGTCGCTACGCCCGAGTGGACCGTTCGACTTGTTCTCGCCGAGCCACCGCGCACTGATCGATCTCGGCATGACGGGCGCGATCCCGTGGGCGCGCGGGGAGTGGTGGACGTTGTTGACCGCGATCTATCTGCACGGCAGCCTGCTCCACATCCTGTTCAACGTGCTGTGGATCCGGCAACTCGGGCCGGCCGTGGAGGAGATCTACGGACCGGCGCGCTTGGTGATCGTGTTCACCACCTCAGGTGTGCTTGGCTTCGTTGCCTCGAACGCGACCGGCGTGCCCTTTACGATCGGCGCGTCCGGTTCCATCTTTGGTCTACTCGGAGCGATGGTCGCATTCGGCCGACGGCGCGGCGGCGTCTACGGCGCCATGGTGCTGCGACAGTACGGGCAATGGGCACTCGTCATCTTCGTGTTCGGTTTCTTCATGTCCGGCGTGAACAACGTCGCCCACGTCGGCGGATTCGCAGGAGGCCTCGGCGCAGGTCTCGTTCTCTCGTTCAGCGAGCGCCGTAACGAAACGATGCTCGAGCGCGCGCTTGCCCTCGGACTGATCGCGTTCACCGCAGTCTCCTTCGCGCTCGCGCTCTGGACCGCTTTCGTCGGCTGAGGCAGTCCCCTCGCAGTTGACTCCGGCGCCCGAGGCTGGATCGCCGACGTGCTCTGAAAACATGAACGCCTGGGTCTCTCGACCCAGGCGTCGGTCCCGAGGCATCGCCTCGGGAGCAATAAACCCGGCAGCGACCTACTCTCCCACGCCGTTACCAGCGCAGTACCATCGGCCCAGGAGGGCTTAACTTCCGTGTTCGGTATGGGAACGGGTGTGGCCCCTCCGGCATCGCCACCGGGAATCGAGATCTCGCGACGATCACTCGCCGCGCCAAACACGAAGATTCTCGAGTGCAGCCAGACGCCGCATTTCTCCTGATCATTCGGACGATGAAAACAACGTGGTCAAGCCTCACGGGCGATTAGTACCGGTCAGCTGAGCACCTTACGGTGCGTACACCTCCGGCCTATCAACCTGGTGATCTACCAGGGCCCTTCAGGGGGCTTACGCCCCGGGAGGTCTCATCTTCAGGCAAGTTTCGCGCTTAGATGCCTTCAGCGCTTATCTCTGCCGGACATAGCTACCGAGCGATGCGCCTGGCGGCACAGCTCGCACACTAGAGGTCCGTCCACCCCGGTCCTCTCGTACTAGGGGCAGCTCCCGTCAAACCTCCTCCGCCCGCGACAGATAGAGACCGAACTGTCTCACGACGTTCTAAACCCAGCTCACGTACCGCTTTAATGGGCGAACAGCCCAACCCTTGGGACCTGCTCCAGCCCCAGGATGCGATGAGCCGACATCGAGGTGCCAAACCTTGCCGTCGATGTG
>JBGOTH010000198.1:0-6015 GCA_041476345.1 Methylomirabilia bacterium | reverse complement strand
TGGACGGATGATCGGCAACATAGCGCCCGTTCTCAGTGCCGCGCGCATAAAGCCAACGCGCGTCGCTTCCTCTCTCAGTAGAGGTGGCAGGCGACCTCGCCGCCGCCGTCGCGCGGCTGCAGCACCGGCTCGACCTCGGAGCAGATCGGCATCGCCGACGGACATCGCGGATGGAACCGACATCCGGACGGCAGGCTGAGCGCGCTCGGCACTTCCCCGGCGATGGTCCGCTCGTGCGGCGGGTCATCGGGATGTGACGGCAGCGCGGCGGCGAACAGCGCTTTGGTGTACGGGTGCATCGGACGCGCGCACAGCGCGTCGCTCTCCGCTGACTCGACGATCTTGCCGAGGTACATCACCGCGATCCGGTGGCTGATGTGCGCCACGGTGGCGAGGTCGTGGCCGATGAAGAGATAGCTCACGCCGAGGCTCTGCTGCAGGTGCTCGAGCTGGTTGATGATCTGCGCGCGCACCGACACGTCCAGCGCGGACACCGGCTCGTCCAGCACGATGAGACGCGTGTCGGTCGCGAGCGCCCTCGCGATGGCGACGCGTTGCCGCTGTCCGCCGCTGAACTCGTGCGGAAACAGCGGGGCCACATCCGGTTGGAGGCCGACCAGCGCCAGCACCTCGTCGACGCGATCGCGAATCGCCGCGCGCGAGAGATTGGTGTGGATCTCCAGCGGCTCGGCGATGATGGCCTCCACGCGCATGCGCGGGCTCAACGAGCTGAACGGATCCTGGAACACCACCTGCACCGCGCGGCGGTAGGCCATGAGGTCCCGGCCCTCGAGGCTCGCGATGTCCCGGCCCTCGAAGGCGATCGTTCCCGCGGTGGGAGTCTCCTGCAGCAGGATCAACTTCGAGGTGGTCGTCTTCCCGCATCCGGATTCGCCGATGAGTCCGAGCGTCTCGCCGGCGTGGATGGCAAAGTCCACGCCGTCCACGGCTTTCACCCACGTCCGCACGTGGCCGAGCAACCCTTGCCGCGTGGGAAAATGTTTCTTCAGCCCCCGGACTTCAAGAACGGGCTCAGCCATGGAGCCAGCACCGGGCGACGCTTCCGTTGCCCGGATGGAAGTCGCCCGGCTCGTCGGTCGCGCAGCGTGGCAGGACCTCGGGGCAGCGAGGATGGAAGGCGCACCCCGACGGCAGGCTCGCCAGGTTGGGTGGCTGCCCTGCGATCGAATACAGCGGCTCCTTGCTGCCGAGCTTCGGCACCGCGCCGAGCAGGGCGCGCGTGTACGGGTGCTTGGGCGCGTCGAACAGCTCCCGCACCGATGCCTGCTCGATGAGCTTCCCGGCGTACATCACCGCGACCTTGTCGCACATCTTCGCGACGATGCCCAGATTGTGCGTCACGAAGATCAAGGCCACGCCCGTCTCGCGCTGGATGTCCTTGAGGAGATCGAGGTACTGCGCCTGGATGGTGACGTCGAGGTTCGTCGTGGGCTCGTCGGCGATGACGATCCGCGGCCCGCCGGCGAGCGCGATCGCCCCGACGATGCGCTGGCGCATGCCGCCGCTCATCTGGTGCGGATACTCGCGCATCCTCCACTCGGGCGAAGGGATTCGGACGGCGCGCAGGAGATGCCGCACGCGCTCCCGCAGCGAGCGGCCGCGCAGCTTCTGGTGGAAGAACGCGGGCTCCGCCACCTGCCGAAAGATGGTGAAGAGCGGGTTCAGCGACGCCATCGGGTCCTGGAGGATCACCGCGATGCGCCGGCCGCGGATCCGGCGCAGTTCGCGCTGGCTCTTGCGCGTCAGATCTTCGCCCTCGAAGATGACGCTCCCGCCCACGATGCGGGCGGCCCGCGGCAGGAGCCCGACGATCGAAAGGCACGTCGTCGTCTTGCCGCTCCCCGATTCACCGACGAGCCCCAGGGTCTCGCCTTCGTGGAGCGTGAAGCTCACGCGATCCACCGCCTTCACGACGCGTGTCCCGCCGAACGTGAAGAAGTGTGTCTGGAGGTCTGTGACTTCGAGAACGGGGGTCAGAGATTCCTCGTCTGCGGATCGAGACGAACGCGCAGCCAGTCGCCGAAGAGCTGCGTCGCGAGGACGATCAGGACGATGCACGCCCCGGGGAACACCGTGAGCCACCACTGCCCCGCCATCAACGTGGGACGCGCCTCCGAGAGCATGAGGCCCCACGCGGGCTGCGGCGGCGGCACGCCGACGCCGAGAAAACTGAGCGACGCTTCCGCGATGATGACGACGCCGACCGTCAGGCTGGCCAGCACCGTCGCCGTGTTCATGACGTTCGGCAGGATGTGCCGCTTGATCACGCGCCACTTGCCGGCGCCGGCGATCTCGGCGAGCTTCACGAACTCCCGCTCGCGAAGCGTCAGCACCTCGCCGCGGATGACGCGCGCATAGCGCGTCCAGTACACGCCGCCCAGGATGATGACGATGTTCCACATGCTGGGCCCGATCATGGCGGCGAGAAAGATGGCGAAGACGAGCGCGGGTAGCGCGAGCCACGCATCGGTCACGCGCATGATCACCTGGTCGACCCAGCCGCCCACGTAGCCGGCGAGGATGCCCAGCGCGGTGCCGATGGCGCCGGCCACGAGCGTCCCCATCAGTCCCACGATCAGCGACACGCGCGTGCCGTAGATCAGCCGGCTCAGGATGTCCCGGCCCTGGAAGTCGGTGCCGAGTAGCGCCGCCGCGCTGCCCCCCTCCATCCAGAACGGCGGGTCGAAGATGCCCGCGCCTTTCACTGGAAACGTCGGGTCGTACGGCGCGATGAGATCCGCGAACACCGCGACGAGCATCAGGCCGCCGAGGATGACGACGGCCAGCATCGGCGCTTCCCGCAGCGCCTTCACCACCGTGCCGAGCCTGCTGTCCGCTTCCCGGCGGAGCGGCCGATCCCCCGCGATGGTCGCCATCGTTCCCCCTACCTCGTCAACCGGATTCTTGGGTCGATGAACGCGTAGAGGACGTCCACGATCAGGTTGATCGCGACGATCATGAAGCCGGCCATGATGACGACGCCCTGCACGAGCGGGAAGTCCCGCTGGAAGATGCCTTCGTAGAGCAGGCGGCCGATGCCCGGCCACGCGAAGATCACCTCGATGATGACGGCGGCGTTGACCATGATGACCATGTTCACGCCGACCAGCGTGAAGACCGGGATGAGCGCGTTCTTGAACGCGTGCATGGCGATGACGACGATGTCCGGGAGCCCCTTGAGCCGCGCGAGCTTGATGTACTCGCTACCGAGAACTTCCAGCATGCTCGAGCGCGTCAGCCTGAGCATCGACGCGGCGAAGTACCAGCCGAGCGCGAGCGCGGGCATGACGACGTGCCGCCAGCCCCCGTTCCCGGACGTCGGCAGCCACCGGAGCCAGACGGAGAACACCAGGATCAGCACGAGCCCCAGCCAGAAGCCGGGGATCGACAGACCGAGCAGCGCGACGCCCTTCGCGACGTTGTCCCACCACGTGTTGACCTTCACCGCGGAGATGATGCCGGCCGGAACGCCGATCAGCAGGGAGATGAGCGTGGCGGCGAGTCCGAGCGTCAGCGAGTTGGGCAGCCGCTGGAAGTAGAGCTCGGTGACCGGGAGCCGATAGTTGAAGGACTTGCCGAGCTCCCCCTTGAAGGCGTTCTGCATGAACGTCGCGTACTGCACGGGCCACGAGCGGTCGAGTCCCCACTGCTGCCGGATGCGGTCGAGATCCTCGGGGCTCGCGCTCGCCTCGGCCATCAGCACCACGGGGTCCCCCGTGAACCGGACGACGAGGAAGATCGTCGCGCTCAGGATGAAGAGCGTGACGAGGCTGTAGAGAAGGCGGCGGACGATGAACTGCGCCACGCTCAGTCCTTGACCTTCAGGTCCTCCCAGGGATAGGCGTAGCCGGTCGTGATGGTCGGGAAGACGTCCTGCCACTTCTGCGCCTGGACCTTGGGGCCGAACGCGTTGACGAACGCGTGGCGGAACACGGGCACGATGTAGTGGTTCTCGAGGATGCCCCGCTGGATCTCCTCGGCGAGCTTCTTGCGCTCCGCGGGATTGATCGACCGCTCGTACTGGTCGAACTTGCCGTCGAGGTCCTTCACGCAGATGCGATCCCGCGAGTTGAATCCCCCGCACTTGAAGTGGGCCTCGTACCAGAAGGACCAGCTGCCCGCGATCCGGGCGCCGTGGAGGATGATCTGGGTTCCGGGAAACTCCTTGAGCCCGCCCCGCAGGCGCTGGTAGAAGATCCCCCGCTCCATGGTCTGGAGCCTGGCGCGGATGCCGACCTCGCGGAGCTGCGCGATGATGCGCTCGCCGCGCGAGTAGTACGCGGGCAGCGGCGTCACCCAGGCCACGTCGAAGCCGTTCGGATAGCCCGCGTCCTTCAGGAGTGACTTGGCCTTCTCCACGTTGCGCTCGAACTCGGGCCACTCGATCGCGTACAGGACGTCCGGATTGATCCAGTTGCCTTCCGCCTTGCCCATCCCGCCCGACTCCGCCTGATTCATGGCGCGGCGGTCGATGGCCAGGCTGACTGCCTCACGCACGCGCTTGTCGTGGAACGGGTTCTTCGGATCCTGGAAGCCGGGAAACTCGATGAAGAACGACCCGGACAGCACCGGCGCCAGCGTGACCCCGGGAAGCTTGTTCACCTTGTTGATGAGCTCGCCGGGAACGTTGTAGATCATGTCCGCCTCGCCGCGCTCCAGCATGGCGACCCGCGTCGCGGCCTCCGGCACCGAGATCATGACGAGCTGCTTCACGCCGACGGGACGGTAGTACCCGTCGAACGCCTCCATCTCGATCTTCACGCCGGGCTCGTGATGCACGAGCTTGAAGGGACCCGCGCCGATCGGCTTCTGCTTGAACGCGTCGGGACCGACCTGCTTGTAGTACTTCTCGGGCACGATCCACCCGGGGCCGGCGACGTTCGCGGTCCCGAAGAGAATCGCGAAGTCGAGGAAGGGCTCCTTGAAGACGAAGCGAATGGTGCGGTCGTCCACGATCTCGATGCGCTCCGTCCTCTTCTTGAAGACGTCGGCCTTGGCGCCCCGGTAGTTCTCGTAGCTGAACTTGACGTCCTGCGGAGTGACGGGGTCGCCGTTGTGGAACTTGATGCCCTTGCGCAGCGTGAACGTGGCGCTCTTCGCATCCGCGGCGAACGTGTACTTCTCGGCGAGCGCGAGGTGGTCGTAGAGCTCGGTGCCCTGGTTCTTGATGAGGGCGTCGTGAATGGCGGTGAAGAAGTTGTCGGGGGTCGCGGTGCCGTCGTGCTCCTGAGGATCCAGCCAGCGGGACGCGAAGCCCGCGTGCCAGGCGAGAACGATCTTGCCCTTGGCGGCGGCTCCGACGGGTGATGCGGCAGCGATCAGGATCAGTACGACGGCCAGCAGCGGGCGGATCATGTCAGGACCTCCAGCGGAGAGTGCCGTAGGCTAGCCCGACGCGTGGGACCTGTCAAATCACGTCACTTGCTAAGACCGCCCGCGATCTGCGGGAGCACGAACACCTCACTGTCGGCGCCGATCGGCTCGAGCAGCGCGTCCTGAAAGATCTGGCCGTCGATCGCGACCGCCACGCCGTCTTTCAGGTGAGGCCCGAGCGCCGGGTGCAATTCGGTGAGCTGACGGAAGAGCTGCTGCACGGTGCTCGCCGAGAGTTGGAACTCGGCGACGCCCCCGGTAATCTGCGCGAGGTTGCCGATGAGCACCACCCTCGGCATGCGTGCGTCAGACCTTGTTGAGGCCGCGTTCCTTGAGCGCCTTCAACACCTTCGGCGGCGACATCGGCAGCTCGGTGAAGCGAATGCCGGTCGCGTTCTCCATCGCGTTGGCGATGGCGCCGAGCGGCGGGACGATCGGCGTCTCGCCGACACCGCGCACGCCTAACGGGTGTTTCGGATTCGGGACCTCGACCACGATCGCGTTGATCATCGGCACATCCGAGGCCACCGGCATCCGGTAGTCGAGGAAGCCCGCGTTCTGGAGCTTGCCGTCGGCCCCATAGATGTACTCCTCGTTCAGCGCCCAGCCGATGCCCTGCAC
>JBGOTH010000197.1:0-6025 GCA_041476345.1 Methylomirabilia bacterium | reverse complement strand
GGCATCTCGGTCTGGAAGTTGTGGTTGGCGTCCATGATGTGTACGCCAGGCGCCGTGAGAACGTCCCGCTCGATCACCACTGAGCGATGCGCCTGCACGATGCAGAAGCGGTTGATCTTCACGTTCTCCTTGAGGACGATGCGTCCCCCGGAGACCTTGAGGTGGCAATACTTCCCGAAGTTGCAGCCGTTGCCGACCGTGATCGATCCACCCTTGATGATCGTGATGTCGATCGGCCCGTCGAACCAGAGGTTGCGGCCGACCCGGACACCCTGCGCGCGGAGCCGTTGCGTGTAGTAGGCGTTCCGGAGCTTCGCCCATCCGTAGCGGGCGGTCGTCGTCAGCCCATGCCGCCAGACGTACGCGACGGCTTTGCCGATCATGCGTTCGACCCCGTGGCGGGTCGCACCGCGTCGTGGGGCGCCTCCGTCTTCGACGAGAAGCCATTGCCCTCCGCGAGGTTCTTCGCGATCTGAAAGTACAGGGCGGCGGGGCTGCGGTTGATACGCTCTCTGGTCGCGAAGAAGAAAGCCGACGTCAGGAGCGCCAGAAGTACAACGGTCGCGCTGGCCCAGCGGCTCATCGCGCGGCCTCCCCCTCACGCGTGAAAAAGACGTCGACGTAGTCATGATCTCCGCGCATCGTCGCCAGCTCCTCATAGCCGACCACCTCGAAGCGCCGCGTACCCTCGGCGAACGTGTGCGGCCGATAGCCGCGCGAGCGAAAGAAGTCCAGCAGCGCCTCCGGAGAATCTTCCGCTTCCGTGAGTGCCGCGGGCGTGTACTCCACGAGCAGCGCCGCGGACGAGAAGCGGGCGAGGGTGTCGGTCATGCCGCGCAGCACCTTCATCTCGGCGCCCTGGACATCGATCTTGATGAGCGAGATTGGCGACGCCAGGGGTGCCACGTTCACGTAGTCGTCAAACGTCACGAGCGGCACCGCCTCGTACGCGCGCGCGACGGCACCGGCGAAGATGCGGTGATCCGCCGGATGCGACGGGTTCAGGTAGAGCGAGCCCGGCCCGGAACGATCGGCGAGCGCCGCGGCCACCACGACGACGTTGCCCACTTTCGCGCGGCCCAGATTCCATCGAAGCGTCTCGACGTTTCGATGCCCCGGCTCGAACGCGACAACGTGGCCGGTCGGCCCGACACGTCGCGCGAAGTCGATCGTGAAAAAGCCGATGTTGGCGCCGACGTCGATCACCGTCGAGCCCGGGACGATCCACGTCATCAAGGCGGCGGTGGCGCGCGCCTCGAGCCTCCGCTTGTAGACGAAGTAGAGGCGGCTATAGAGATGCTGCACGCTCGGCCGCTCGAACGCGCCTGTCCGTCGCGCGAGGTCGTACGCGCCGAGCAATCCCATCTGCAGGGTGCGGCGCGCGGCAGCGACGGCGCTCACGCCGCCTCCTCGCGCACCGCGCTCATCTCCATGATGGTGCCCGCCCTACGATCCGGCTCGCCGCCGGGACCACGAGGACGGCGGCGAGCACGAGTGCCTGCAGGCGGCCGAGCGACGGTGGCGTCAGCCCCATGAGCGTACGCGTCAACGCGTTCGGAAACAGTCCGAGCCGGCTCTCGATGCTCTGCAGCGTCTCCCCGAGATCGAGAAACGGCTTCAGCGGTCCGCCCCCGCAGACGCGACAGCGGTCCAGTAGGCGAAAGCTCACTCGGTCCTCCCGTCGCGGTGCCCGCACTCGGCGAGGACGACGAATTGATAGCCCAGCAGACGCGGCAGCCCGCGCGACAACGCCGCGCTCACGTCGTGCATGGCGGCCAGCGCGCGCCCGTGCCACCGCGGGGGCACGACGTGGTAGATCGGCACCGCCGTCGCCGTCCGGCGCACGACGACGAGTCCCGCGGCCGCGAGCAGCCGCTGCAGCGAGCGCTCGGTGAAGAAACGCACGTGCGTGCGGTCGAGGATGCCGCGGTCGAAGTAGCGACGCGACGTCGTCGCCACCGCGACGTGCCTCACAGGTTCGGCGAGATATTCCATCGTCAGGTCGCGATTGTTCGCGGTTCTCAGCGTCGTGCCACCCGCATCGCTTCTAGTCCTTCGTCGGGATCGAGCAGTCGCGTCCGCGCGAGCGCGGCGGCCTTCGCGGTCGACAGCCCGGCCCTCCGCGGTCGTCGCGCCTTGAGGCCGAGCGCGGCGGTCGGCGTCGGCTCGATCAGATCGGGGTCGAGGTTGAAGACTCGCGCGGCGGCCCGCGCGAACTCCACGCGGTTCACCGGTCGCGCGCCCGCCACGTGCACGATCCCGATCACACCGTTCTCGACCAGTTCCACGAGCACGTCGGCAAGGTTCGGCGCGTACGCGGGCGTGATGTCCTGATCGTCCGGCACGCGCATGCGCTCACCACGCGGGAGCCGGGCCAGCAGCTGGAGCACGAAGTTCTTCCCGTCGTCGCTCCAGCCGAAGACTCCGGATGTCCGCGCCACCAACGACCCCGGCATCGCGCGGAACGCGATCTCGACCTCGGCCTTCTGGCGTCCGTACTCGTTGATCGGCGACCGCGGCGCGTCTTCCGTGTATGGGCCCGCCGTGCCGTCGAACACGTACTCCGAGGAGAAGAACACGACCGGCACGCGGGCCTGCGTCGCGGCGGCGGCAAGGCGCAGCGTGCCCTCGACGTTCACGCGTCGGGTGCCGGCCGGATCGATCTCGCAGCCCTCGACATGCGGATCCGCCCCCGCGCAGATCACCACCCGCGGCGCCACACGATCGAGCAGCGCGGCGGCGGCGGCGGGGTGGGTCAGGTCGAAGGACACGAGCCCCGCCGCCGCGCGCTGGTGATACGTGCCGACGACGGGGCCTCGGCGCCCGAATGCCGTCATGCACGCACGCCCGACGAGCCCGGACGCGCCGACGACGAGCACTGCCCCGTCAGCCGTGCTTCAGGCTCCAGTCGTACGGGATGTGGCTCTGGAACGGGTCGAGACGCTCGATCTCGGTCGGATCGTGCGGGATCGTGGCGCAGTTGGCCACGATCGACGGCGCGGAGGCGATGCCCTTGAACCCGTTCCAGATCATCGGCGGCACGGTCACGAGGGCGTAGTTCGACTCGCCCACGAAGATCTCCTGCACTTCCGTGTGCGTCGGCGACCCCTGGCGGTCGTCGTAGAGCACGAGCTTGATCATCCCGGTCACCACCGCGTAGTTGATCGTCATCCGATGGTGGAGGTGCCAGCCCTTCACCACGCCCGGGTTGACGACGGAGAAGTAGATCTCGCCGAACGTCTCGAAGTGCGGCGCATCCGCGCGCAGCATGTGCATGACCTTGCCCCGCTCGTCGGGGATCTGGCGCAGCGGGTGGATACGAACGCCGTCGATCACGCGCGCCCTTCGCGCAGATGGCGCTCGTACCACGCGGCCGCCCGCTTGAGCCCGTCCTCCAGCTCGAACTTCGGCTTCCAGCCGAGGCGGGTGCGGGCCTTCGTGGCGTCGAGGTACTGGTGCACGATCTCGTTGGAGACCTCGTGGCGTACCTCCGGCTCGAGGTCGCTGCGCCCCATCACCTTCAGGATGCGGTCCACGAGATCACGGACGGTGACCTGGCTCTCGTTGCTGAAATTGAAGGCCTCGCCCGCGAGCCTCGGGTCTTCGGCCAATCGCTCGGCGAGCAGCATGTAGGCGGCCGCGCCGTCCTCGACGTAGAAGTAGTCACGCACGAACCGGCCGTCGCTCCGGATCACCGGACGCTCGTGACGCACGATGGATCGGATGGTGCCGGGCACGATGCGGTTCCAATTCAGATCGCCGCCGCCGTACAGGTTGCCGAAGCGTGTGATCCCGACGCGCAGCTTGAAGGTCACCGCGTACATCTGCGCGATCAGGTCGGCCGCCGACTTGCTGGCGTCGTACGGATGACGGCCCATGAGCGGCGCCGTCTCGGCGTACGGCAGGATCTCGTGATCGCCGTACGCCTTGTCCGACGACGCGAACACGACCTGCTTCACCATCGGCGAGCGCCGGCACGCCTCGAGGACCGTCCACGTGCCGCGAATGTTCGTGTCCAGCGTGGACACCGGGTTCGCGTTCGCGATGCGGACGATCGTCTGCGCGGCGAGGTGGAACACGGTGTCGACTTCGTATTCCCCGAGCACGCGCTCCACGGTCTCCGCGTCCCGGATGTCCCCGCGCGCCACGCGCACGCGGTCGAGCAGCCCGGACGTCACGAGCTCCGAGCGCGGCACCCAGTCACGCACGAGCGCGACCACGTCCGCGCCCGCGTCCACGAGCGCGCGCGTGAGCCACGACCCCATGAGCCCACTGGCGCCGGTCACGAGCACGGGGCGATCGGCCCAGAAGCGGTCGGTCACGCCCGGAGCGTCCACGGCGCACGGCCTGACGCCCACATCTCGTTGAGCAGCTTCATCTCGCGGAACGTGTCCATCGGCTGCCAGAACCCTTCATGAACGTGGACCATCAGCTCGCCGTCCCGCGCCAGGTTCTGCAGCGGCTCGCGCTCGAGGATCGGGTCCTTGAGCGGCGCCAGGTAGCGCTCGATGAATTCCCTCTGGAAGACGAAGAAGCCGCCGTTGATGATCCCCTCCGCCACTTGCGGCTTCTCGTTGAACTCGGCCACCGCTCCCGTGCCGGTCTGCCGGATCTCGCCGAAGCGCCCGGGCGGACGGACGCCGGTCACGGTGCCGATCTTCCCGTGCTTCGCGTGGAAGCGTAGGAGAGCGTCGATGTCGATGTCACCGATGCCGTCACCGTACGTGAGACAGAACGTCGGGCCGGCGAGGTAGCGGCCGGCGGACGCGACGCGCGCACCCGTCTGCGCTTCGAGGCCAGTCTCCGCCAGCGTGACCGTCCACTCCTCTTCCGGATGACTGTTGAGATACTGGAGCTTCTCCGGCCGCCCGAGCTGCACGCGAAGATCCGTCGTGCGCGCCTTGAAGTTGACGAAGTAGTCCTTGATCACGTGGCCCTTGTAGCCGAGACACAGGATGAAGTCCGTGAGGCCGAAGTCGGCGTAGCGCTTCATGATGTGCCAGAGGATCGGACGATCGCCGATCTCCACCATGGGCTTGGGACGGACTTCCGTCTCCTCGCGTAGGCGCGTCCCCATACCGCCGCACAGGATCATCACCGGCATCCGGCCCATCGTCTAACCTCCCGGCCCGAGGTGGGCCACCGTCTTGACGGCACCGAACACCCGCGCCACCAGCCGTCCCCGCGGCGTGACCGTGAACCGCTCGTCCATCTGCACGAGGTAACCGTTGACGGTCATCGTCTCGAGCCGGCGGCGCACCATCCACTCGAGGTGATACCGCGCCACCAGCTCTTCCCGGGTCAGCCCACTCGGCGAAGCTGCGAGCTCCAGCATCGTGCGCACGGAGACCGACGTATCGATGGTGTAGTAGAACGGCATGTACAGGACGAACGCCGTGCCCATGAGGACGGTCGCGTACATCGCCGCCAAAACGCCGGCGAACGTCATGACGGTCAGCGCCACGGTGACCACCGCCGCCGCGAACAGCCCGAGGATCGCCTGGGATCGCCGCTTCACCGGGCGGAGGTGAAACAGCGTCACGTGGGCCAGGGCGAACGCGGCGAAGCCGAGGGGTGCGGCCACCATCGCCGTGGCCACTATCCGCCCTGTCCGAGCCGCAGGAACGTTTTCAGTCCACGGTACGTACGCGCAGTGCGCTGCCCGCGTCCGGTGAGCAGGTAGCGGCCGTCCGGCTGTTGCACGATGAATCCGTTCTCCAACATTCCCTGGAGCCGCTTGTCGAGCATCCATTCGATCCCGCGTCCCGCACCGTAGCCGCGACGAACGTCGGCCGCCGACGCCCCGCCGCGCCCGTTCTCCACGATGTCGATGAGGATGCGCAGCGAGAAGCCGCGGTCGGCGATGTTGTAGAGCTGCAGCACGCCGCCGAAGAAGATCGCGGTGTAGAGCCACAACCCGAACACGAGCTCGAGGCGGGTGGACGACTCGACCAGCCCGGCCGGCAGGATCCCGAGATCCGGGGGCGTCGCGAAGACGCTCACCACGAAGCCCGGCACGCTGGCG
>JBGOTH010000196.1:0-6027 GCA_041476345.1 Methylomirabilia bacterium | reverse complement strand
GCCGCGCTCGCGCTGCTAGAATAGGCCGACACCCGACGCCGACGTCAAGTGTCCACAAATCGTGACAACCCAAACAGAGCGGGTGAGTGACTGACGTGCACGACCTCGTCACCCTCGGTGAAGTCCTGCTCCGTCTCGCGATCCCGTCGCCCGCGCGTATCGAAACCGTGCGTCAGCTCGACGTGCAGATTGGCGGCGCCGAAGCGAACGTGGCGGCGGCGGCGGCGCGGCTCGGGGCGCGCGTGGCGTGGATCTCGGCGCTGCCGGACAACGCCTGGGGCGAGCGCGTGCGGCGCGAGCTCGCGGGGCACGGGGTGGATTGCGGCGGCGTCCGCATGGTCGCCCACGCGCGCCTCGGCACCTACTACCTCGAGTACGGCGCGCCGCCCCGGCCCATCTCCGTGCTCTACGACCGGCGTGACTCCGCCTTTGCGCGGCTCACCACGAACGACGTCGATTGGGAGCCCGTGCGGCGCGCGCGCATCGTCCATCTCAGCGGCATCACGCCCGCGCTCGGCGCCGCCTCCCGCGCGCTCGTCGAGCGTGCCTGCGCCGAAGCCCGCGAGCTCTCGTTCGACCTCAACTACCGCGCCACCCTGTGGAGCCCGGCGGATGCCCGCGAGTTCGTCTCGGCCGTCCTGCCGCGGGTCCGCTACCTCTATGTAGGTGCGGAAGAGGCGCGGACGGTCTTCGGCTTTCAAGGCACGCCGGAGACGCAGCTGCAGGCGCTCGCCCGCCTTGCGCCCAAGGCCACCATCTCGCTCATGCAGGGGGCGGATGGCTGCACCGTGCTCGACGGAGGCCGCGTGCTGCGCCCCACGCGCCGCTACGACGTCCAGGTCGTCGATCCGATCGGCGCCGGCGACGCGTACGTCGGCGGCTTTCTCCGGGCCGTGCTGCGCGGCGGCGGCGTGCAGGAGGCGATCGACGGCGGGCAAGCGGTCGCCGCGCTCAAGTGCTCCATCTGGGGTGACATCGCGCTGGTCACCCCGCGCGACGTCGAGGAGCTCATGGCGGGCGGGCCGTCCGTCCGCCGCTGATCCCTTCGGCAGCGCGTTGACAAGGACAACCTCCGGGCTGCATCATCCCCGGGATTTCGTTGCTGCGAAAGGAACCCGTATGACCTACCAGCCGCTCAAGGGCCAGAAGGCGCTCGTGACGGGCGCGAACTCCGGGATCGGTGAGGGCGTGGCCAAGGCACTCGGCGCCGCCGGCGCGGCCGTCGTCGTCAACTACGTCGCCCAGCCGGACGCGGCCGCCGCGGTCGTGAAGGACATCGTCAGCAAAGGCGGGGAAGCCATCGCCATCAAGGCCGACGTCTCGAAGGAGGCGGAAGTCGAGGCGATGTTCGCCGAGATGCTGAAGACCTGGGGCACGATCGACATCCTCGTCAGCAACGCCGGCCTCCAGCGGGACGCGAAGTTCGTCGACATGACGCTGGACCAGTGGAACTTCGTTCTCGGCGTGAACCTGACGGGCATGTTCCTCTGCGCGCGCGCGGCCACGCGGGAGTTCATCCGGCGCGGGGTCAAGCCCGAGGTTTCGCGGGCGGCGGGCAAGATCATCTGCATGTCGTCGGTGCACGAGCTGATCCCGTGGGCGGGGCACGTCAACTACGCCTCGTCCAAGGGCGGCGTGCGGATGTTCATGCAGACGCTCGCGCAGGAGCTGGCGCCGAACCACATCCGCGTCAACTCGATCGGCCCCGGCGCCATCGCGACGCCCATCAACCGGTCGGCGTGGGACACTCCCGAAGCGCTCAAGGGTTTGCTCACGCTCATTCCCTATGGGCGCGTCGGCCTGCCGGAGGACATCGGCAAGGCAACCGTGTGGCTCGCATCGGACGACTCGGACTACGTCCACGGCCAGACGCTCTTCGTCGACGGCGGCATGACGCTCTTCCCGGAGTTCGCTCGTGGCGGATAAGCCCAAGATGACGGCGGAAGGGAAGCGGCTCGAAGACGCGACCGGGCGCTCCGTCCACTGGAAGCGCTGGGGGCCGTACCTGTCCGAGCGCCAGTGGGGGACCGTGCGCGAGGACTACTCGGAGCACGGCACCGCGTGGGACTACTTCACCCACGACCACGCGCGCTCGCGCGCCTATCGGTGGGGCGAGGACGGCATCCTCGGCATCTCCGACAACCACCAGCGGCTCTGCTTCGCGCTCGCGATGTGGAACGGCAAGGATCCGATCCTCAAGGAGCGGATGTTCGGGTTGACGGGGTCGCAGGGCAATCACGGCGAGGACGTGAAGGAATATTTCTTCTTCCTCGACTCGACGCCGACGCACTCGTACATGAAGGGTCTCTACAAGTATCCGCAGGGGGAGTTTCCCTACGCGCGCCTAGTCGACGAAAACGCGCGGCGCAGCCGCACCGAGTCCGAGCTGGAGCTCCTCGACACCGGCATCTTCGACGAGGACCGCTATTTCGACGTCGTCGCCGAGTACGCCAAGGCGTCGCCGTCGGACATCCTGATCAGGATCAGCGTGACGAACCGCGGCCCGGACGCGGCCACGCTCCATCTGCTGCCCACGCTCTGGTTCCGGAACACGTGGTCGTGGGACGCCGGCGTCTCGCGGCCGCGGCTTGTCGGCGCCCGCCGTCCGGACGGTGTGGGGGTGGTCACGGTCGAGAACCGTGCCCTGCCGGGGAGCTACCGGCTGTTCATCGAGAACGCGCCGGACCTGCTCTTCACCGAGAACGAGACGAACGTGCGGCGCCTGTACGGCAGCGAGAACCCCGATCTCTTCGTGAAGGACGGCTTCCACGACTACCTGGTGCACGGGAAGAAGGCGGCCGTGAACTCGGTGCCCGAAGGCTCCAAGGTCGCGCCGCACTTCGTGCTCGACGTGCCCGCCGGCAAGACGATGACCGTGCGGCTGCGGCTGGTGGACGGCGAACCGAAGACGCCGTTCGCAGATTTCGAGAAGACGATGGACGCGCGGCGCCGGGAGGCCGACGAGTTCTACGCGACGGTCATTCCCGCGAAGCTCTCCGACGACGCGAAGCGGGTGATGCGCCAGGCGATCGCCGGAATGCTCTGGTGCAAGCAGTGGTTCCACTACGACGTCGGCCGTTGGCTCGCCGGCGACCCCACGGGCCCGCCGCCACCCGAGAGCCGCAAGCACGGCCGTAACCGCGAGTGGGCGCACCTCTATAACGACGACGTCGTCTCGATGCCCGACACCTGGGAGTACCCGTGGTACGCGGCGTGGGACCTCGCCTTCCACACGATCGTGCTCGCCCTCGTCGATCCGGAGTTCGCGAAGGAGCAGCTCGCGCTCTTCCTCCGCGAGTGGTACATGCACCCGAACGGGCAGATTCCCGCGTACGAGTGGGCGTTCGGCGACGTGAACCCGCCGGTGCACGCGTGGGCGGCCTGGCGCGTCTACAAGATCGACAAGCGCATCACGGGCAAGCCCGACCGCGAGTTCCTCGAGCGCGTCTTCCACAAGCTGCTGCTGAATTTCACGTGGTGGGTCAACCGCAAGGATCCCGAGGGCAAGAACGTTTTCCAGGGCGGCTTCCTCGGCCTCGACAACATCGGCGTCTTCGACCGGAGCGCGCCGCTGCCGACCGGCGGCACCATCGAGCAGTCGGACGGGACCGCGTGGGTGGCCATGTACTGCCTCAACATGCTGGCCATCTCACTCGAGCTGGCGCGCGAGAATCCCGCGTACGAGGACGTGGCCTCGAAGTTCTTCGAGCACTTCGTCTACATCTCCCGCGCCATGAACAACATCGCGGGCGAGGGGATCGAGCTCTGGAACCGCGAGGACGGCTTCTTCTACGACGTGCTCCACCTGCCGAGCGGCGAAGCCTCACCGCTCAAGGTCCGGTCGTTGGTCGGTCTCATCCCGCTCTTCGCGGTCGAGACGCTGGAGCCCGACGTCCTCGAGAACCTGCCGAAGTTCACCCGGCGCATGCAATGGTTCCTCGACAACCGCCCCGAGCTCAGGAACCACGTGGTCGAGCTGGACACGGGCAAGGGCGGTCCGCCCCGGCGCCTGCTCTCGCTCGTCAACGGCGTGCGCCTCGCCAGCGTGCTCCGGTACATGGTCGACGAGAACGAGTTCCTGTCGGACTACGGCATTCGCGCGATCTCCCGATTCCACCGGGAGCACCCGTACATCATGAACGTCGAGGGACACGAGCACCGGGTGGACTACGAGCCCGGCGAGTCGTCCACGGGTCTCTTCGGCGGCAACTCGAACTGGCGCGGCCCGATCTGGTTCCCGGTGAACTTCCTGCTGATCGAGTCGCTGCAGAAGTTCGACCACTTCTACGGATCCCGCTTCAAGGCGGAGTACCCGACGGGGTCGGGCAAGGTGCTCTCGCTGTGGGAGATCGCCGCGGAGATCTCGCGACGCCTGACCCACATCTTCCTGCGCGACTCCGAAGGTCGGCGGCCCGTCCACGGGACCCAGAAGAAGTTCCAGACCGATCCGCACTGGCGCGACCTCATCCTGTTCTACGAGTACTTCCACGGCGACTCGGGCGCCGGCGTCGGCGCGAGCCATCAGACGGGGTGGACGGGGCTCGTCGCGAAGCTGCTGCAGCAGAGCGGCGAGTAGAGCGCGCCCCGTGACCCTCGCGTGGGGCCGCGAGGTGTGCGGCCACCTCGACATCGCGGAAGGCCGCGAGTGGCTGTGCACGAACGGGATCGGCGGGTTTGCCTCGGGCACCCTCGCATCGGTGCTTACGCGGCGTTATCACGGCCTCCTCGTGGCGGCGCTCACGCCGCCCCTCGGGCGCACGCTGCTCGTCGCCAAGCTCGACGACACCGTCGAATACGACACCGTGCGCCGTCCGCTGTTCGCCAACCGCTGGATCGACGGCACCGTCGATCCGCACGGCTATGTCGATGTCGAGCGCTTTCACCTGGACGGCACGACCCCGGTGTGGACCTACGCGTGCGCCGACGCGCTGGTCGAAAAGCGGATCTGGATGGAGCAGGGCGCCAACACGACGTACGTGCGCTACCGGATGCTCCGCGGCGCCGCGCCGGCGACGCTCGAGCTGAAGGCGCTCGTCAACTACCGCGACTATCACGGTACGACGCGCGGCAACGACTGGCGGATGGGTGTCGCGCGGGTGCCTCACGGGGTTCGCGTCACGGCGTTCGACGGCGCGCGGCCGTTCGTCGTGCTCGCGGACACGGGCGAGATCGAAGAAGCGCACGAATGGCACCGGGGCTTCGCGCTGACCGCCGAAGCCGCGCGCGGGCTCGACGCGGTCGACGACAACCTGCATGTCGCGACCCTTCGTGCGCCGCTCACGGTCGATCGCCCCCTCACGCTGGTCTTGTCGGCCGAGGCCTCACCGGGGCTCGACGGCGAGGCCGCGTGGCAGAGACGAGAGCGTCACGAGGCCGACTTGCTGACCCAATGGGAATCGTGCCAGCCGGCGGCCAAGGCCGCGCCGGCCTACATCCGTCACTGCGTCCTCGCGGCCGATCAGTTCGTCGCCGCGCGTCCGACGGCGAGCGATCCGCAAGGCGCGACGGTCATCGCGGGCTACCACTGGTTCGGCGACTGGGGTCGCGACACCATGATCAGTCTGCCGGGCCTCGCGCTCTCGACCGGGCGTCCCGAGATCGCGCGGCGCTTGCTCACGACGTTCGCGCGGTTCGTCGATCGCGGCATGCTCCCGAACCGGTTTCCGGATCAGGGCGAAGCGCCCGAGTACAACACCGTCGACGCCACGCTCTGGTACGTGGACGCCATTCGCGCCTACGTGAAGGCCACGGACGACGACGCCACGCTGAAGGAGCTCTTTCCCGTCCTCGAGGACATCGTGCGGTGGCATCGGCAGGGCACGCGCTACGGGATCAAGGAAGATCCGGCCGACGGACTTCTCAGAGCGGGGGAGAGCGGCGTCCAGTTGACCTGGATGGACGCCAAGGTCGGCGACTGGGTGGTGACGCCGCGCATCGGCAAGCCCGTCGAGATCAACGCGCTCTGGTACAACGCCGTGCGCTCGATGGCGTGGTTCGCTTCGCGGCTCGGGCGCCCGACGGCGCCGT
>JBGOTH010000195.1:0-6077 GCA_041476345.1 Methylomirabilia bacterium | reverse complement strand
GGCGAGTACCTGAGCCCCGAAGCGGCGCGCGTGCTCGATCGTCTCGGGGTGCTCAAAGCGCTCGACATGGCCCCCGCGATGCCGCTCGCCGGCATGCGCATCACGGCGCCGGACGGCACGGTGGTCGTCGGCCGCTATCGCGCCACGGGCGCGTGGCGGCCGTATCGCGACCACGCGCTCGCCGTGCCGCGCGAGACGCTCGACGGCCTCCTGGCCGAGCGGCTGCGCACCCTGCCCGTCGATTTTCGCGAGCGCATGCGCGTGCACGACGTCGTCGTCGAGGACGGCCGCGTGGTCGGCGTCGAGGTCGCACGCGAGGACGGGAAGCCGGAGCGATTCCTGGCGCCGCTCGTCGTCGCCGCGGACGGCCGGGCGTCCGTGGTGGCGCATCGCCTCGGCCTCCGCCGCGCGCACCGCATGCAGCGCATGGCGCTGGTCACGTATCTCACCGGGCTCGACGGCGTCGGCGACCTCGGCGAGATCTTCGTGGATCCGCCGGATTACGCGATCCTGAATCCCGTCGCCCCCGGTCGCGTGAACATGAGCATCGTCGTGCCGCTCGCGGACGGCGCGCGCTTCAGCGACCGGCTCGAGGCGTTCTTTACCGCGCGCGTGAAACAGCTGCCGCACCTCGCGCGGCGCGTCGCGGGGGCGGAGATCGCGGCCCCCGTGCGCGCGCTGGGGCCGCTCGCGTACCGCGTGGCCGAGCCAGGGGTCGGCGGCGTGCTGCTCGTCGGCGACGCGGCCGGGTTCTACGATCCGTTCACCGGCGAGGGCGTGTTCACGGGGCTCCGCAGCGCGGAGCTCGCGGCGGAGACGGCGACGGCGGCGCTGCGCGCGGGCGACTGCTCGGTGGCTGCGCTCGCGGGGTACCGGCACGCCCGCCGCGCGGCCTTCGCGGGAAAGGAGCGTCTGACCCGGGCGCTTCAGCTCGTGATCCGCCATCGCCGCGTTGCCAATTTGACCGCGGGCGTTCTCGCACGACGCCCGGCGCTGCTCGACCGGGTGCTCGGCGTGATCGGCGACTACGTGCCACCCGTCGCCCTCCTCGACCCCCGCGGCCTGGGCGGCTAAATTCTGGCGGCTAAATTCTATTGACGGGCGGTGTCCTGACATGCCACCCTCTTCCCGCCTTCCTGGTTCTCCTGCGGTTCATGTGCCGGTTATACCGAATCCTTGACGCCGCGTAGATCCAGCGTGGCGTATATCACTCGATGCGAAAGGAACACGGTATGGCAACGGGACAGGTGAAGTGGTTCAACGATGCGAAGGGGTTCGGGTTCATCACGCAGGAAGGTGGCGAGGACGTGTTCGTCCACTTCAGCGCCATCCAAGCCTCCGGCTTCAAGAGCCTGGCTGAGGGTGACCGGGTCGAGTTCGACGTCACGAGGGGCCCGAAGGGCCTGCAGGCGGCGAACGTCCGCAAAGCCTCCTAGAGCGCGAACGTGAGACCGGGGTCCCGCGGCCCCGGTCCCGTCATTTTACGATCCCCCCGCATGTCCTCCAAGACCGACGCGCTGCCGCGCCGCTTCGCGAAGATCTACACCGCCGCGATCACCGACGTGATGGACGAGATGGGGCTCCAGCGCCAGACCTTGCCGTCGGCGCTCCAGCCGCTCACGCCCGGGATGCGCATGGCGGGCTATGCGTTCACCGCACGGGGCCGCGCGCACAAGGGAAGCCCGCGCGAGCGCGATGCGACGCTGCGCCGCTTTCTCGCCATGATCGGCGCGGTGCCGTCGGACTCGGTGCTCGTGCTCGCGTCCAACGACACCGCGGCCGCGCACTTCGGCGAACTGTCCATGGAGTGGTTTCGCACGCGCAAGGTCCGCGGCGCCGTCATCGACGGGGCCACCCGTGACGCGGCGTATATCAGCCGTGTCGGTTTTCCCACGTTCGTCCGCTATCGCACGCCGCAGGACTCGGTGCCGCGCTGGCGCGTGAGCGACTGGGGGCAGCCGTTGACGATCGGCGGCGTCCGTGTCGTCCTCGGCGACATCGTGGTGGGCGATCTCGACGGCGTCGTCATCGTGCCGCGCCGGGTCGCGCACGAGGTGCTCAGGCGATGCGAGGCGCTCGTCGGGACGGAGAACAAGGTCCGCACCGCCGTGAAGCGCGGCATGACGCCGCTCGAGGCCTACGAGAAATTCGGCGCGTTCTAGCCGTCATGCCGGAGTTTCTCCAGCGCACGTGGCGTCAGATCGCGGCCGGTCTGCCGCGTGGCACCAACCTTCCGGAGTGCGACTGGGCGCGCCGACACGGCGGCATCATGTTCGTTCTCTGGGCGCACGCGGCCGGCATCTTCCTGTGGCTGCTGCTCCGGGACCACGATCCGCTCCACGCCGTGATCGAAGGCGGCGTCCTCAGCGTCGCGGCCTTGCTCGCGAGCCGGCCGCACGCGGGGCGCCGGTTCCGCGCGACCGCCGCGTGCCTCGGCTTGCTGACGTCTTCGGGGATCCTCGTCCACCTGTCCGGCGGCTACATCGAGATGCACTTCCACTTCTTCGTGATGGTTCCGCTCATGGCGCTCTACCAGGACTGGGTGGTGTTCCTCGCCGCCATCGCGTTCGTCGTCCTGCATCACGGCACGGTCGGCGTGCTCGACCCCGGGCAGGTCTACAACCATCCGGCCGCGTGGGCGTCGCCGTGGAAGTGGGCGGCCATTCACGGTGGCTTCGTGCTCGCCACGAGCGTCGTGAGCTGCATCACGTGGCGCCTCAGCGAGCTTGCGTCCGATGCGGCCGCGGCCTCCGCGCAACGCTTCCGCGACCTGGTGCAGAGCCTCGACGCCGTGGTGTGGGAAGCGGACCCGACCATGGAGCGATTCACCTTCGTCAGCCGGCAGGCCGAGGAAGTGTTCGGCATCTCGTCCACGCGCTGGCAGGAGGAGCCCGGATTCTGGCCGCGCATGATCCATCCGGAAGATCGCGACCAGACGCTGGCCGCGTACGACGCGTGCGTGCGGGGCGCCGGCGACAACCAGTTCGCGTACCGCGTCGTGGCCCCGGCGGGTCGTGTGTTCAACGTGAGCGACATCGTCCACGTCGTGCGCGACGAGCAGGGAGTAGCGCGGCTGCTTCGCGGCGTCACCGTCGACGCCACCCGTCTCCGCACGCTCGAAGGCCAGCTGCGTCAATCGCAGAAGATGGAGGCGATCGGCCGGCTCGCCGCCGGTGTCGCGCACGACTTCAACAACCTGCTCTCCGTCATCATCGGACGCGCCGAGATGCTTCGCACGGACGACCCGGTCGTCCGGCGGGCGCTCGCGCTCATCTCGTCCGCGGGGAAGAGGGCGGCCGCGCTCACGCGCCAGCTCCTCGCCTTCGGACGCCAGCAGGTGCTGCAGCCGCGCGTGCTCGACATGAGCGAGGTGGTGCGCGGCCTCGCGCCGATGCTCCGGCGACTCGTGCGCGAGGACATCGAGCTCTCGATCGAAGCGAGCGCGGCCGGCCACGTGGAGGCCGATCCCGTGCAGGTCGAGCAGGTCGTGCTCAATCTCATCGTCAACGCGAGCGACGCCATGCCGGAAGGCGGGCGTCTGACCGTCGAGGTCGCGGACGTCGATCTTGCCGGGCGCCCCGACGGTCGACGGGTCGGCGCGCCTCCCGGCCGCTACGTGGCGCTGCGCGTCACCGACACCGGCGTGGGCATGGACGACGCGACGCTCGCGAACATCTTCGAACCGTTTTTCACGACGAAGGAAGTCGGCAAAGGCACGGGCCTCGGGCTTGCGACGGTTTACGGCATCGTGACGCAGAGCGCCGGCGACATTCGGGTGGACAGCGTGCCCGGGCGCGGCACGACCTTCACGATCTACCTTCCTCGCGTCGAGAGGCCGCTCGCGGCGCCCGCGCCGGCCGTGGCTCCCGCGCACTCCCTCACGGGCACCGAGACCGTTCTGCTCGTCGAGGACGAGCTGGACGTGCGCGCGCTCCTGCAGGACGTACTCGCGGAGCAGGGCTACCGCGTGCTCGCGGCGTCGAGCCCGGCGGACGCGCTGCGCATCCTGGCCGACACGAGCCATTCGATCGACCTGCTGATCACGGACGTCGTGATGCCCGGGATGAACGGAATCGCGCTCGCGGAGCGCCTCGTGGAGCAACGGCCCGACACCAAGGTGCTCTACATGACGGGCCACAGCCACGACGTCGTCGTCGGGCTCGGCGCGCTGAAGGGAAGCCTGCTGCTCCAGAAGCCGTTCACCCCGACGGATCTGACGACGCGCGTGCGTGAAGCGCTCGGCGTGTCCGCGCCGAGCGCGCGAGGACTCTAGCGCCGGCGCCGGCGCGGCGTCCGCTTCGCGGGCTTGTCGTCGTCGGTGCTGCCCGCGCGTTCGAGGCCCGCGATCTCCGGGAGCCCGGCTTCCTTCAGGGGCTTGTTGATCCGATCGCGCATCCACTTCGCGTCCCACCATTCGAGCGGCGTCACCGAGACTCCGTTCACCAGCACCTCGTAGTGCAGGTGGTCGCCCATCGCCAGGCCCGTCGCCCCGGTATGACCGAGCGTCTGCTCCTTGTCGACGCTGTCGCCGACCTTCACGTCGATCGACGACAGATGACCGTAGAGCGTCTGCAGGCCGAGGCCGTGATCCAGCACGACGGCGTTGCCGTAAATGAGGAATGATCCCGCGAAGACGACCGTGCCCTTGTTGGCGGCGGGAACCGGGGACTGCTTCGTTGACGCAAGGTCGTACCCGTAGTGCACCTGCGTGTCGATCTCGCGTCCCTGGTAGACGTACGTCCGCGTCTCGGCGAAGTTGGCGAACACCTTCGTGTTGCGCGGCTGCACGAACGCGCCTTCCCACAACGGCTTGTCCGCCGTCTTCGCGGCGAGCGTGCGCTTCTCCGCTTCCGCCCGGCTGCGCTGCTCGCGGTTGATGACGAGGAAGCCGTCGACGAGCGGCGTGCCCGGCGGATTCTGCGGCAAGAGCTCGGGCACCTTCGCCTGGAGGAAGCTGTCCTTGACCTCGATGCGATCGTGCGGGAACTTTCGCGGCCGGAGCTCGCCCGGAATGCCACGGCTCGCGGCGTTGCCGGCCTCGTCCACCGCGGAGATCGAGAGCGCCGCGCCGCTGTAGTCGTAGGGCAGCGCCAGGAGCGCCACGCGTGCGCCGCGCGCGGCGTCGCCCATCGGGAAGCTCGGGAAGACCATGTCACCGACTTTCACGTCGGCGGTCGTCGCGCCCTCGACGCGAAACGCGACGAGCGATACGCCCCCCGGGGAGTAGTAGCCGGTCGACGCGAACACCTCGATCTTCGGCGGCGTGAGGTCGATCGTCACGGGCCAGCTCGCCATCACGCGCTCCGGCAGGTTCAGCGGGCGCCAGAAGTCGTCGCGCGTGCGGACCTCGATGGTCGCCGGGCCGTCGCGCAACCCGAGGTTGGTGATCTCGAGCGTCGCGGGGAGCTCCGCGCGTGGTCCAAGCTGACCGTACTGCTTGACGACGACGACCTGCTTGCCGCCCTGGACGACGCGCACGTCCACGGTCGCGACGTTGCCGTGCGCCGCCTGCACCGTCATCGGCAGCAGGGTCTTGTGACCGAGGACCCGCGGCGGCGACGACGTGACCGTCGGCGGCGGCACGGACTGACGCCATCCGAGATACGACACGCTGCCGACGACCGCCAGGAGAAGGAGCAGGACGACGAGAACGTACGTCTTCGTAGCGGACCGCAGAGGCACGACGCGAATGATACCATGGCGACGTGATTTGTCCGGCGTGCAGCACGGAAAATCGCGCGGGCGCGAAGTTCTGCGACGGCTGTGGCGCTCCGCTTCCCCGTGCGTGCATAACATGTGGAACCGCGCTTCGCGCGAACGCGAAATTCTGTGACGAGTGCGGAACGGCGGTTGCGGGTGCAGCGCCGACGGCGGGGGCGGAGGGCGCCCGTGGTCCCTCAAGCAATCCGTGGCCTGCAGTTCGGATTGCGGAGGGACCACGGGCGCCCTCCGCCCCCGCTGCCGCCCCCGCCGGAGCGACCGCCGTCCCGCACTCGTCGCAGAATTTCGCGTTCGCGCGAAGCGCGGTTCCACATGTTATGCACGCACGGGGAAGCGGAGCGCCACAGCCGTCGCAG
>JBGOTH010000194.1:0-6106 GCA_041476345.1 Methylomirabilia bacterium | reverse complement strand
TACCGGGACGCCGCCTTCGACGCGGTGAGCTGCGTCGGAGGCACGCTGAGCTTCGTCGAGGCGCCCGACGCCGCCCTGGCCGAGATCGCGCGCGTCCTTCGGCCGGGCGGTCTCCTGATCCTCGAATGCGAGCACAAGTGGAGCCTCGACCTCGGGTGGAGCCTCCTCGGCGCGCTCACCGGCGATGCGCTCGGGTACGGGGTCACGGCTCGTCAGCTCTGGCGGGCCATCCGCCGGCCGCTCCGGGCGCCGATCGTACTGCCGTATCCCGACTACGGCGCGCTGACGCTCTTCACCGCGACCGACCTGCGACGGAGGCTCGGCGCGGTCGGGCTCTCCTGGCAACGCGCCTGGGGACTGCATACGATCACGAACCTGATTCCGTCGACGGTGCTCCATCGCGCGCGACTGCCACGCGGGCTCGCGACGGTGTATCGCGCGCTCCGCGCGCTGGATGCGAGCGCCGCGCCGACCGCCTTCGGACGGGCGCTCGCGAACAGCGTGGTCGTGCTCAGCTCGAAGGCATGAGCCGCCGATCGTCCTCGACGAGCTCCGGCGCGCCGTTCCGTGCCGCCGAGCGATAGCACGCTTCCACGATCGCGACCGCGCGCAGCCCATCGTCGACGGTGATCGGCACCGGCGTTCCCTCGAGCACGGCCGCGACCAGCGCCCGCAGCGCTTCACGCACGGTCGGCACCGGCGGCGGCACCTCCAGAGGCGTCCGCTCCCGGCCGCGCACGAGCCACGCCTCGCGCTGCACGTGATCGGCCACGATCTGGCCGCGCGCGCCCGCCAGCTCCATGAGCCCCGTGCGTCCGCCGAGCGCGCGCGAGCCCGAGACCTGCGCCAGCACGCCGGCGGTGGCGAGGTGCCCGTGCATCACGAAGTTGTCCTCGGTCCGCCGCGTGAAGACGCGCGCGGTGAGGCATGAGACCTCGGTGACCTCGGAGCGGGCGAGCACGCGGAGCAGATCCATGCTGTGGACGCCGGTGTGCAGCACGATGCCGCCGCCGCTCTGCGCCGGGTCGTCGAGCCACGCGAGCCGCGACGGCTCGAAGCGCTGACCGATGCTGATGGCGTGCAGCGGCCCGATCGCGTCGACGTGCGCCAGCACGGCCGCCACGGTGGCGTCGAAACGCAGCGTCTGCGCGACCATCGCCCGAACGCCCGATGCCGCGACCGCCGCCGCGATGCGCCGGCAGCCCTCCACCGTCGGCGCGAGCGGTTTTTCGATCAGCAGGTGCTTGCCCGCGGCGCAGGCGGCCTCGGCGATCGCCACGTTGAGGATCGGCGGCACGACGGTCACGACGGCATCGACACGCGGATCGTCCACGAGGGCGCGCCAGTCCGCGTGAAAGGTACAGCCGTGGCGGGCGGCGAGCGCCGCCCCTTCGCGGCGATCGCGGCGGCACAGCGCGACGAGCGCCGCGCCCTCCACGTCTTCCGTGAGATGTCGTGCGTAGCGCAGGCCGTGCTTGCCCGCGCCGATGATGCCGATTCCCAGCGCTCCCATTCGTCTCCGGTCCACGACCGCGGTGGATTATAGTCGTGCCCGCATGAAGCGACGGGGATCATCGCTCCGGATCCGGGCGGGCACGCGGCGTGACGCGCCCACCATCCTCGCACTCATCCGCGGGCTCGCGGAGTACGAGCGCCTCGGGCGTGAGATGGAAGCGACGCTCGCGCGCATCCGGCTCCACGGCTTCGGACGCCGCCGGTACTTCGAGACGCTGCTCTGCTTCGACGGGCGTCGCCCCGTCGGCTTCGCGCTCTATTTTTTCACGTATTCCACGTTCCTCGCACGTCCGACGCTCTACCTGGAAGACCTCTTCGTCGTTCCCGATGCCCGCGGACACGGCGCGGGCAAGGCGCTGCTCGGAGCGCTCGCGCGGATCGCGGGCCGGCGCGGCTGCGGGCGCATGGAATGGGCGGTGCTCGACTGGAACGCGCCCGCCATCGGCTTCTACGAGCGGCTCGGCGCGCGCCTGCGCAAGGACTGGATCCTCACGCGCCTGACGGGTGAGGATCTTCGTCGCCTCGGCCGCGCGCGCTGATCGACCGAATTCACTCGATCGGAGGAACCGGACCGACTCCACCCCCGGTCCAGGTGAACGACCGCTCGGCCAGCGCCGGCGGTAACGCGCGCCCGACGCCGGCACTCAGCGCGCCACGAAGCCACGCGAAAAACTCGTCGTAGAGCAGCTCCGTGTTCATCCGGCGCAACCACAGCGGGCGGCCGTCGAGAAACAGGAACAGGACGTTCGCCTCGCTGCACGGCCCGAGGCAATCGGTGAACGCGACGCGCGCCACGCCGTCGAGCTTCGCGGCCTTCATCCGCCGGCGAATCGCGGGCTTCAGAACGCGCGGAGGAGTCTTCGGGCCGCCGCTCTCGGGATGACCGCAGCAACACCCCGCGCACACTGCCATGAGCGCCCGATCGGCCATGGAGGACGATTGTAGACCGTCACGCCGGCGCGACCGCCCGCGCCTCAGCGCCCTCCGTAGAACGCGGCGGAGTGGTCCCACGGGATCTTCACACCCGCGGGCGCGGCGAAACTCGGGAGCCGCGGAATTAAAGGCCGCGCGCAGCGCGTCATGACAGGTTTCGCGAGTTGGTGATAATGACGCTCTCACCTGCCCCAGGAGGTCGTGGATGCGGATCACCGTCGCCCTGTGCATCGTCTTCGCTCTGTGCGCGCCGGGTGCCGCCCACGCGGCGCCAGCGGGGCAGATCACGTGGGCCGTACACGTGACCATCGCCCCGACGTGGTTCGATCCCGCGGAGACGCCGGGGATCGTCACGCCGTTCATGCTCCTCTATGCGCTGCACGACGGGCTCGTGAAGCCGATGCCGGGCAATCAGATGTCGCCGAGCCTTTCTGAATCGTGGTCGATCTCGAAAGACGGTCTGACCTACGAGTTCGTGCTTCGCAAGGGTGTGAAGTTCCACGACGGCTCCCCGGTCACCGCGGAGGACGTCAAGTTCTCGTTCGAACGGTATCGCGGCACGTCCGCGAAGGCGCTCAAGGATCGCGTCGCGCGCGTGGAAATCCCTGATGCGCAGCACGTCCGCTTCGTGCTCAAGCATCCGTGGCCGGACTTCATGACGTTCTACGCCACGCCGGCCACCGGTGCCGCGTGGATCGTGCCGAAGAAATACGTCGAGCGAGTCGGCGAAGACGGCTTCAAGAAGGCCCCGATCGGCGCGGGGCCTTACCGGTTCGTCGCGTTCAAGCCCGGCATCGAGCTGACGCTGGAAGCGTTCGAGCAGTACTGGCGCAAGACGCCGCAGGTGAAGACGCTCGTGTTCCGCGTCGTGCCCGACGAAGCGACGCGTCTCGCGGCGCTCAAGCGCGGCGAGGTGGACGTCGCCTACAGCATCACTGGCGCGCTCGCTGAAGAGCTCGTGCGGACCCCGGGCCTCACGCTGGCGCCGACGCACTTCACGTTCACGACGTGGCTGCTCTTCACCGAGCAGTGGGACACGAAGTCGCCGTGGCACGACAAGCGCGTGCGGCTGGCCGCGAATCTCGCGATCGACCGCGCGGCCATCAACCAGGCGGCCTATCTCGGCAAGTCGAAGCTCGCGTGGAGCTTCGTGCCCCAGGGCATGGAGTACTTCTGGGCACCGCCCGCGTATGCGTACGACCCGAAGCGGGCGAAGCAGCTCGTGGCCGAGGCCGGGTATCCGAACGGCTTCGAGGCGGGCGAGCTCTTCGGCGACACGGTCTATGGCGCCGCCATCGGCGAGCCCGTCGTCAACTATCTGCAGGCGGTCGGCATCCGTGCCAGGCTGCATCCGATGGAGCGCGCCGCGTTCTTCCAGGAGTACGGCGAGAAGCGCTTGCACGGTCTCATCCTGAGCGGCAGCGGCGCGCCCGGGAACGCGCCCACGCGGCTCGAGGCCTACGCGGTGACTGGCGGACGCTACGTCTACGGCTCCTATCCGGAGATCGACGGGCTCTTCAGCGAGCAGGCCAACGAGACGAACCCTCGGGTGCGCCAACAGATCCTCCACAAAATCCAGCAGCTCATCCACGACCAGGTCATGTTCGGGCCGGTGCTCGAGCCGGCCTTTCTCAACGGCGTCGGCTCACGCCTAGCCGTCCACGGCCTCGGCGCGGTCCCTAACTTCCCCTACTCCGCGCCGTACGAAAACCTGAAGCTGAAGGGCCAATGAGGAGAATCGCATGACGACACGACGCGCCGTTCTTCTGGTCGCGCTGCTCCTCGCTGCGTGTCTCGCCACGCCCGCCGCGGCGGCCCCGGAGGGCCAGTTGACGTGGGGCGTCCACATCACGCTCGCTCCAACGTGGTTCGATCCCGCGGAGACACCCGGGATCATCACGCCGTACATGCTCATGTACGCGATGCACGACGCGCTCGCGAAGCCGATGCCGGGCAAGCTGTCCGCCCCCAGCCTCGCCGAGTCGTGGACGGCGTCCGCCGACGGGCGCGTCTACGACTTCACGCTGCGCCCGGGCGTGAAGTTTCACGACGGGTCGCTGGTGACCGCCGAGGACGTGAAGTTCTCGTTCGAGCGCTACCGCGGCGCCGCGGCCACGACGCTCAAGGCCCGCGTCGCCGGGATCGACGTCGTCGACGCCCACCATGTGCGGTTCCGCCTCAAGGACGCGTGGCCCGACTTCCTGCTCTTCTACACGAACGCGAGCGGCGCGGGCTGGATCGTGCCGAAGAAGTACGTGGAGAAGGTCGGTGACGAGGGCTTCAAGAAGGCGCCGATCGGCGCCGGCCCCTACAAGTTCGTGTCGTTCACGCCCGGCGTCGAGCTCGTGTTGGAGGCGTTCGACCAGTACTGGCGCAAGGCGCCGAACGTCAAGCGCCTCGTCTTCAAGGTGATCCCCGACGAGACGACGCGGCTGGCGGCGCTCAAGCGCGGGGAAGTCGACATCGCCTACTCGATCCGGGGCGAGCTCGCGGAAGAGCTCCAGCGAACGCCGGGGCTCACGCTCAAGCCGACCGTGCTCCAGGGTACATTCTGGCTCTACTTCGCCGACCAGTGGAACCCCAAGTCGCCGTGGCACGACAAGCGCGTCCGCCTTGCCGCGAGCTACGCGCTGGATCGCCCGGCGATCAACAAGGCGCTGACGCTCGGCCATTCCCTGCTCACCGGCAGCATCATTCCGGACATCTTCCAGTACTACTGGGCGCCGCCCGCGCCCCGGTACGATCCCGCCGCGGCCAGAAAACTGATGGCGGAGGCAGGCTACGCGAGCGGCTTCGACGCCGGCGACTACTATTGCGACGGCGCGTACGCCAACATCGCGGAGCCGGCTTCCGGATACTTGCAGCAGATCGGCATCAAGTCGCAGATCCGTCCGCTGGAGCGCGCCGCGTTCTTCAGCGGCTACGGCAGCAAGAAGTTCAAGAACCTCATCCAGGGGGCGAGCGGCGCCTTCGGCAACGCTGCCACCCGCCTGGAGGCTTTCGTCGTCACGGGCGGCACCTACGTGTACGGGAGCTATCCCGACATCGACGGGCTCTTCCGCGAGCAGGCGGCCGAGCTCGACGCGAAGAAGCGGGAAGCGACGATCCACCGCATCCAGCAGCTCGTGACTGACAAGGTGATCTACGCACCGATCTGGCAGCTCGGCTTCCTGAACGGCGTGGGACCGCGCGTCGAGGAGTCCGGGCTCGGGCTGATCGGCGGCTTCGCCTACTCCGCTCCCTACGAAGACCTGAAGCTCAAGGGGAAATAATGCACGCCTTCTTTCTCGCCTGTTTGCTCGTCGTCACCCTGGGCATGTCACCGGCCGCCGCCGCGCCCGAAGGTCAGGTCACGTGGGGCGTCCACATCTCGCTCGCGCCGACGTGGTTCGACCCGGCGGAGATGCCCGGCCTCATCACGCCGTTCATGATCATGTACGCCCTTCACGAGGGCATGGCGAAGGCGATGCCGGACAACACGATGGCGCCGATGCTGGCGGAGTCGTGGAAAATGTCGCCCGACGGCCGCGTCTACGACTTCACGCTCCGCAAGGGCGTCAAGTTCCACAACGGCGACCCGGTCACCGCCGAGGATGTCAAGTTCTCGTTCGAGCGCTACAAGGGAACGGCCTCCTCGACCCTGAAGGACCGCGTCGCC
>JBGOTH010000193.1:0-6117 GCA_041476345.1 Methylomirabilia bacterium | reverse complement strand
TTCCGCTCGACGCCGACATCGATGAAGCCGAGGGAAAACTGGCGCGGGTTTTCGACGTCGCGCGCAAGCAGGATCAATCCCGCGCACGTGCCGAAGATCGGCTTCCTCGCCCCGTGAAACTTCTCGAGCGCGGGAACGAAGCGCCACTCCTCGATCAGCTTCAGCAGCGTCGTCGACTCGCCGCCGGGTATGACGAGGCCGTCGACCCCTTCGAGATCCTCGGGCTTTCGCACTTCCACGACTTCGAGCGCGGTCACACCTCCGCGGTGACATCGGCGGAGCATCGTGGCGTGCAAGGCAAAATCGCCCTGGAGCGCGAGCACGCCGATCTTCACCTCCGTTACCAGCCGCGCGTCGCCATCCGATCCTTGTCCGCCATCTTCGATGTCTCGAGACCGGGCATCGCCTCACCCAATTCCTCGCTCACCCGCGCGAGAACATCCGGATCTTTGTAGTGTGTGGTCGCCTGCACGATCGCCTTCGCCCGCTTGGCGGGATCTTCCGACTTGAAGATGCCGGAGCCGACGAAGACCGCCTCGGCGCCGAGCTGCATCATCAGCGCCGCATCGGCCGGTGTCGCGATGCCGCCCGCCGAGAAGTTCGGCACCGGCAGCCTGCCGTGCTGCGCGATCCAGCGCACGAGGTCGTACGGCGCGCCGAGATTCTTCGCCTCGGTCATGAGCTCCTCCGGGCCCAGCGTGGTGAGACGCCGCATGCCCGACACGAGGGCCCGCATGTGACGCACGGCCTCGACGATGTTGCCGGAGCCCGCCTCGCCCTTCGTGCGGATCATGGCGGCCCCCTCGCCGATGCGGCGCAGCGCCTCGCCGAGATCGCGGCAGCCGCACACGAATGGCACGCTGAACGCGAACTTGTCGATGTGGAAATGCTCGTCGGCGGGCGTCAGGACCTCGGACTCGTCGATGAAGTCGATCGCGAGCGCCTGGAGAATCTGCGCCTCGACGAAGTGTCCGATCCGCGCCTTGGCCATGACAGGAATGCTGACCGTCTTCTGGATCTCGCGGATCTTCTTCACGGGCGACATCCGCGCCACGCCACCGTCTTTGCGGATGTCCGAGGGCACGCGCTCCAGCGCCATGACCGAGACCGCGCCCGCGTCCTCCGCGATCCTGGCCTGCTCGGCGTTGGTCACGTCCATGATCACGCCGCCCTTCAGCATCTCGGCGAGCGCGATGTGCTTGCGATCGGCGATGCGCAGTCCGTTCAGATCTTCCGACATGAGATCCTCCTTTTGAACTCGCGGGCTCCCGGGCTTCGCCCGCCCGCTCGGTGTCTCGTACTTCAGTTCCTCGGTCTCTCGCACTTCAGTTCTTTCGTCTCTCGGGCTTCGGTTCGTTTGCGTGCATCGGCTTCACACCACCGGCACCGCGGCGCGCTCGCTTCCCGATGCGCGCGGCCGCTTCAGGGCGCTCTTGATCGTCTCCGCCAGGCGCCGCGTGCCCTCGTCGATGCGCCGCGCGGGCACCGAGGAGAACGACAGCCGCAGCGTACGCTCCCCGCCACCATCCACGAAGAAGGGCCGGCCGGGCGTGAACGCCACACCACGCGCGATCGCGGCCGGTAGCAGGGCGGCTGCATCGAGCCCGGCCGGCAGCGTCAGCAGCAGCGAAAAGCCTCCCTCCGCTTCCGTCCACGTGACGCCATCGGGCATGCGCCGCCGCAGCGCTTCCAGGAGCAATGTCCGGCGCTGCCCGTATTCAGCCCCAACGCGATTGGCATGGCGGTCGAGCAGGCGCCGCTCGCAGAACCGATACACGGCCGCCTGCAGCAGCGCGCTCGTGTGATGGTCCGCCAGCTGCTTCGCGCCGAGGAGCCGCTCGATCACCGGTGCCGCCGCCACGATCCAGCCTACTCGCAGACCCGGGAACAGGATCTTCGAAAAGGTTCCGATGTAGATGACGACGCCGTCGGCGTCGAGCGCCTTCAGCGGCGTCGCCGGCCGGCGCCCGTAGTTGAGGCTCGGATCGAAGCCGTCCTCCACGATCGGCACCTCGCGGCGCGCCGCCGCCGCGAGAAGCCGGCGCCCGGTGTCCACCGTCAGCGACAGCCCGGTGGGGTTGTGCGAATTCGGCTGGCAGTAGAACAGCTTCGGCGTGTGCCGCTCGAGCAGGCGCTCGAGCACGTCGGGACGCGGCCCCTCGCGCCCCCACGGCACCGCGAGAAGCTGCGCACCCGCGGCACGGAAGACCTGCAGCGCGCGCGGATACGTCGGCTGCTCCACCGCCACGAAGTCGCCGGGGTCGACGAACGTTCGCGCGATCAGGTCGAAGCCCTGCTGCGAGCCGTTGACGATGAGGATCTCGTCGGCCGTGGTCTCCACGCCGAAGCGGAGCAGGTAGCGCGCCAGGTACTGGCGCAGCGGGAGGTAGCCGCGGGCGGGGTAGTACTGCAGGAGGACGTCGCCCTCGTCGCGGACGACCTGGTTCAGCACGCGGCGGAACGACTCGGTCGGGAACAGCCCGCTGTCCGGCATCCCACCCGCGAAGGACACCGTGGTGGTGCCCACGTCGCCCGGCGCAAAACGCCGCCAACGATCCTCTTCGGCCGCGACGATACGCGCGCTCCGCGAGAGCAATCCGGCCCAGTTGATCGGCGCGCGCGTCCGCGGCTCGGGCGCGCGGGGCACCGGCGCGATGCCCACCACGAACGTCCCCTGCCCCACGTGCGCGCGCGCGTGGCCCTCGGCCACGAGCTCCTCGTAGGCGAGCGCCACCGTGGCGCGGTTCACGCTGAGGCTCTTCGCGAGCTCGCGCGTCGCGGGAAGCTTCACCCCGTCACCCAGATGCCCTTCGCGGATGAGGCGCTCGAGATGCGCTTGGATCTGCCGGGCGAGGGGCATCGGCTTGTCGCGGTCGAGCGGAACATGCAACGTCGTCACGGTGTGCCATTTTCATCCAGATCGTCGCTCAGTCAAGAGCCAATTGGCATGGGCCGATCGGCCCAGCCAATCGACCCGGAAAAGAGTTCTGGTACTGTACGACTCGAGCGCGAACCGCGGGCGGTCAGGGGGAACGCACGATGTCGGCAGGCGAAGCGCCGATCAAGCAAGCCGTGCAATGGCTCGAGGAGCAGCTGACGGACAATCCGGCCGCGGACCGCATCCAGATGGTGGACGACGCGGCGCGACGGTTCGACCTCTCACCGCTCGACACCGACTTCCTCTTCCGGCACCTCGCGTCGTTCGAGAAAAAGCGGTGAGCGACGCGTATGCGAGCGCCGGTTATGCGGGTGGCGACGATCTTGACCGGCTCCTCGAGTGGGGCAAGGCACTCCGCCCGCAGCGTGTCCTCGACGTCGCCACCGGCGGCGGCCACACGGCGCTCGCCTTCGCGGGCCTCGGCGCACGTGTCACGGCGTTCGACCTCACCGAGCCGATGCTGCACACCGCGCGCGCCTTTCTGACGGACCGCGGAGCGAGCGTCCGGTTCGTGGCCGGCGACGTCGAGGCGCTCCCCTTCCGCGCCGGCGTCTTCGACGTCGTGACGTGCCGGATCGCGGCGCACCACTTCGCCAACGTGGGCCCGGCCGTTCGACAGATCGCCGCCGTGGTGCGTCCGGGCGGCTCGTTTCTCATGCAGGACATCCTGGGGCACGATGACGGTCAGGCCGCCGCCTTCATGACCGAGGTGGAGCGGCGCCGCGATCCCTCCCATGTCCGCGCCTACCGTGCCGTGGAGTGGAAGGCTCTGTTGCGGGGTGCGGGGCTCACGGTGATCGACGAGGCGATCGTCCCCAAAGGGCAGCCGTGGGAGAACTGGACGAAGCGCACGCGGATGACGCCCGGGGCTCGCACCGAGCTCGAAGCATTCGTGCGGGCGGCTCCCGCGACGTGTCGCGAGGCCTTCGACTTCCGGTTCGGCGGCGATCGGGTCGAGTCGTTCACCGATCGTATGATCCTCTTGCGCGCGGACCGCGACTAGCGCCCCCTGCGGGGGTGATGAAGCCCAGGTGCGCGCGGCGCTGGTGGCGGCGCTCGCCCCAACCGTCACGCTCCAACGGGATCGATCAGAAGCGCGGACCTGCCGTCACGTGCTGCTGCCAGTGCTCGAAGCTCAGGAGATCCTCTCCCGCAAGCTTGCACTGTCAGAACGTGGCGGCGCGCTCGAAGAACATCACGTCGACCACGCCGACCTTCTCGGCGCGCGCGGTCTCCGCGACTTTCTGCGTGACCATCTGGCGCACGAACGGGATGGGAATGCGCCCGAGCCGGTGCATGACCTCGTCGGTGCACCGGACCCGCGTGCCGGGCAGGACGGGCCCGTCCACGGTCGTCTCGTCAGCCGGCTCGTGCTCGCAGGTCTCGGGCACGAGCTGCTGCAGCCGAAGCGACACGTAGTCGGTTACCCACGCTTGCAGCGAGCTCTTCACCTGCTCGGCGCTCGCGACCGAGCCTTCGAGCTTGTCGTTCACGGCGCCGATCAGCGTCTCGAGACGGCCCAGCCGCGATTCGAGCGCATCGAGCCGCCGGTCCAGATCGCTCATGACGTCTCCTCTCCGCCCATCGGCGGGCGGCGCAGATGCCAGTCGGTGGCGCGCTGCCAGGCATCCGCCACACGAAACACGGTGAGCTCGTCGAAGGGCCGTCCGACGATCTGCATGCCGAGCGGCAGGCCGTCCGCCGTGAAGCCGCACGGAACCGACGCCGCGGGATGCCCCGAAAAGTTGAAGATGCGCGTGAAGCGGAGCAGCGCGGGCCGCACGTCGGCGCGCGTGCCGCCGATCATCGTCGTCGGCTCGCCGAGCGGCGTCGCCGCGATCGCCGTGGTCGGCGCGAGCAGCACGTCACGCCGCGCCAGCGCGCCGTCGATCTCGGCGCGGACCAGCGCGCGAACCTGTTGCGCGCGAAGATACGCCGCGGCGCTCACAAACGCGCTGACGAAGAGCCGCTCCCGCACGTCGGACTGATAGTCCTGGGGCCGAGTCCGCATCCACGGCGCGTGATAGGCGAAGGCTTCCCCCGCCACGACTGCGAACGTGGCCGCGGGCACGTGCGCGATTTGCGTCAGCGTGACTTCGTCCACGATGGCGCCGAGGCTCTGGAGCTGGCGCACCGCCGCCTCGATCGCCGCGTGCAGCTCGGGCACCAGCCCTTCCGCGAAGACGCCGCGCAGGAGCCCGATACGCAGTCCCTTCACGTCCCGACCGAGGGCCAGGGTGTAGTCCGGGACCGGCAACACGCTGGTCGTCGGATCGGCCGGGTCGTAGCCGGCCATCGCGCCGAGCACCAGCGCGCAGTCGGCCGCGGAGCGCGCCATTGGGCCGACGTGATCCATGGACCATGCGAGCGGCAACACACCGGCACGGCTCACGCGGCCATACGTCGGCTTGATGCCGGTGATCCCGCACAGCGACGATGGGATGCGGATGGAGCCGCCGGTGTCGGAGCCGAGCGCCGCCGGGACCAGTCCCGCGGCAACCGCCGCCCCCGAGCCTGACGACGACCCACCGGGAATCCGCGGCACCGCGGCATCCCATGGGTTGCGCGTCTGACCGTAGTGCTCGTTGAGCCCCTCCGGCCCGTACGCAAACTCGTGCATGTTCAGCTTGCCGAGGACGATGGCTCCCGCGGCGGTGAGGCGCGTCGCAACGGTGGCGTCCGCCTGCGGGACGCGATTCGCCAGAATCTTCGAGCCGCCCGTCGTCCGCACGCCGCGCGTGTCGACGAGATCTTTCAGCCCGATGGGGACACCGTGAAGCGGGCCGGTCGCCTGCCCCGCGGCGAGCGCGGCCTCCGCGGCCCCGGCTGCCTCGAGCGCCGCATCGCCGCACACCGTGATGAACGAGCGCAATGTGGCATCGAGCCGCTCGATGCGCGCGAGGTGGGCGCGCACGACCTCCACCGGCGAGACTTCCTTGGTCGCGATCATCCGCGCGAGGTCGACGACCGAGGTTCGGGTGATGTCGGACATGAGCCAGGCCCCTCAGACGACCCGGAAGTGCGTCGTGGGTTCGGCGGCCTCAGGCAGCGGGATCGCGTCGAGGCCCGAGAGCATCTGGAGGGCGGCGGCGACGGCGGGCAGCGCCGCTTCCAGATCCGCGTCGCTCCAGGGCAGGTTGTGGAGGTCCGCGACCGCGCGCAAGGTGGCGAGGGTCAGC
>JBGOTH010000192.1:0-6122 GCA_041476345.1 Methylomirabilia bacterium | reverse complement strand
CGCCGACCGCGCGCGCGGCGCTCTTCGCCGCGCGGCCGTGCGGGCCGGCGACGATCACGTGGTGGAGATCGCCCACGCCTACCCCGGCCTGCTTCAGCGCCTCCGTCACCGCGGTGTTCGCGAGCGGCACGTAGACGTGTTCGCCGAAGCGTTCTTCCCACTGGCGTGACGCGCTCTCGCCCGGGACGCGCCAGCGGTCGAGGAACTCCGCCGTCGCCGACGCGAAGGCGATCGGCTCGGCGATCACGGTGCCGGCGCCGTCGTCGCCGCAGAGGAATGCCACGGCCGCGTCGCCGCCGTCGCGCTCGTCGCCACCCGCGGGAAGACCGGTGCGCAGATCCGAGAGCACCGCGAGGGTCGGCCGGCGCGCGTCGAGAGCGGCGCGCAGCGCACCGGCACCCGATCGCACGGCGCCGATCATGTCGAACGCGGCGGCGGAGTCGGGAAGGCCGAGCGCTGCGTGAATGGCCGTCGCGTTCGTCTTGTCGAGATAGCCGGGATCGGTCGTCGCGTAGTAGATCGCCGCAGGCGTGACACCCGCGGCCGCGCGGAGCGTCGCGCGCGCCGCCTCCACACCCATCGACGTGGTGTCCTCGTCGAAGGACGCGACGGCCCGCGTGCCCTTGCCGGCGGAGACGCCGAGCGCCTGGCCGATGGCCGCGCGGTCGAGGCGATAGTGCGGAACGTAGACGCCGTAGGCGAGCAGTCCGTGCATCGGTGTTTACTTTACACGACTGCGGAAGCCTTCGAGCTCCTCGAGCGACCGTGGCCAGTCCTCGTGCAGCAGGCGCGAGAGCGCGCGATCGGCGAGCAGCTTGCCGCCGGTCTGGCAGCGCGCGCAGTAGTTCGTCTCGTTGTCCGCGTGGACGATACGCTGCACCGGCGCGCCGCAGTCGGGACACGGCTTGCCGTAGCGCCCGTGCACCGCCATCTCGGGACGAAACGCCGTCACCTTCTCGGGAAACGCCTTCCGTGCCTCGGCGGAGAGCCGCTCGATCCAGTCGCGCAGCGTCGTCTGCGTGGCGGCGTGCAGCCGCGCGACCTCGTCGTCGTCGAGCTTGTGCGTGAGCTTCACCGGCGACAGCCGTGCGCGGTGCAGGATCTCGTCGGAGTACGCGTTGCCGATGCCGCTGAAGAAGCGCGGGTCGGTCAGCGATCGCTTGACGGTGTGGCTCTCGCGCGTGAGCACGCTGCGGAAGGTCGTGAGGTCGGCGCCGAGCGGGTCGATGCCGCCGGCATCGTGAGCGGCGAGCGCGACTTCGCCGCGAACGAGGTGGAGCGCCGCGCGCTTCTTCGTCCCCGCCTCGGTGAAGAGCAGCGTGCCCGTCGGAAAATCGAACGCGGCGAGGCCCAGCTTACCGGGGATGCGCGCCGCCGGGGCGTCCTTCCAGTGCAGGCGCCCCGCGATCATCAGGTGGATGATGACGAAGACGTCGTTGTCCGTCGTAAACACTATTCGTTTGCCGACGCGCCGCAGACCGACGATCTGCCTGCCGAACACTTCTCCCAATGTCGGATCGACCGAGCGCAGCAGGAACGGGCTCGCGATCCGGATGCCGGTGAGCGTTCGGCCGAGCACGCGCGGCTCCAGCGCGACGAGATAGGCGGCGACGTCGGGCAGCTCGGGCATCGCGTAGAGTATGTCAAATGCACCTGCTCCTGGATCTCGACGACACGCTGCTCGACTACTCGGGCGGCGTCGAAGACTGCTGGGCGGCGTCCTGCGCGTTCGGCTGCGCCGCCGGCGTCGTGGACGCGGCGACGCTGAACCAGGCGGTCCTGGCCAGCCGGCGCTGGTTCTGGGACGACGTGACGCGGCATCGCCGCGAGCGCGTCAACATGCCGGGGGCGTGGACGAAGATCGTCGCGCACGCGCTCGAAACGCTCGGCCGCCCCGATCCCGCGCTGGCCGCCGCGATCGCGACCGAATTCGGGCGACGCCGGCGTGAGCGCATGCGGCTGTTCCCCGATTCGCGCGTGTGTCTTGCGGCCTGGCGCTCGGCCGGCGTGAAGCTCGGCCTCGTCACCAACGGCGACGCATCGCAACAGCGCGACAAGATCGTCCGGCACGACCTCGAGAGCTACTTCGACGTGATCGTGATCGAAGGCGAGTTCGGCGCGGGCAAGCCGGATGCGGCGGTGTTTCGCCACGCGCTCCAGGTGCTCGGCGCGCGGCCGGAGAATACCCGCATGGTGGGGGACCACCTCGACTTCGACGTGGCCGGCGCGCAACAGCTCGGTCTCGAGGGGATCTGGATCGATCGCGCGGGCGCCGGCCTTCCGGCCGCGAGCGCGGTTCGCCCCGACCGCATCATTCGCTCACTGACCGAGCTGGCGTAGCCTCACGAGGCGAAGATCGGCGGACGACGACCGGCCCACGGGCGCGCGGCTTCGAGCTGCGCGGCGAGCCTGAAGAGCGTCGCCTCGTCGCCGAAGCGGCCGACGAAGTGGGCGCCGACCGGAAGCCCGCTTCCGTTCCACGACAGCGGTACCGACATCGCCGGTTGTCCGGTCGCATTCGCGATCGGCGTGAACGGCACGTATTCCCCGGCGCGGATGAATCCGGCGAGCGGATTGCCGGGCATCGCGTCGAAGGTGCCGAGGGGCGGCGGCGGCTCGGCCACGACGGGCGTCAGGAGTACGTCCCAGTCCTTCATGAACGTGGCGATCGCGCGCGCGATCATCTGGAGGCCCTGCACCGCGGCGAGGTAGTCGGCTCCACTGCGCTGGCGGCCGGCTTCGGCGAGCGCCAGGGTGAGCGGCTCGACGGTCTCGGCGCTGATCGCCCGGCCGGTCAGCCTGGCGGCGGTGTCGACCGTCCATGCCACGCCCGTGGTCCAGATGCTGACGAAGCACTCCATCAACATCTCTCCGGATAGCAGCGGCCCCGCTTCGTCGACGTGATGGCCGAGGTCGGCGCACAGCGCGGCGGCATCCCGCACGGCGGCGACGCAGTCCGGATGGATCGGGACTCCGCTCGCCGCCGTCGTCGTGAACGCGATACGCAGCCGTCCCGGCGGCATGCCGACTTCTTCGCGAAACGGTCGCGCGGCCGGGGGCGCCCAGTACGGCGCGCCCAGGTCGGCGCCCGCGGTGGCGTCGAGCAGGGCGGCGCTGTCGCGCACGGATCGCGTGACGGCGTGCTCGACGACGAGGCCGTTCATGATGTCGCCCACGAAGGGGCCCATCGGGTTGCGGCCCCGCGTCGGCTTGAGGCCGAAGAGTCCGCAGCAGCTCGCGGGAATCCGGATGGAGCCACCACCGTCGTTCGCATGGGCGAACGGCACCAGGCCCGCCGCGACGGCGGCCGCCGATCCGCCGCTCGATCCACCAGTGGAGCGTGTCGGGTCCCACGGATTTCGCGCCGCGCCGTGCAGCTCGGGCTCGGTCGTGGGAAGGATGCCGAACTCAGGCGTGTTCGTGGTGCCGACGATGACGAGGCCCGCCGCGCGGAAGCGCGTGACCAGCTCGGTGTCGACGGGCGCCACGAACTCTTGAAGCAGCCGCGAGCCGGCCGTATAGCGCGCGCCCGCGCACGTCGCCTGGAGGTTCTTCACGAGAAACGGCACGCCGCGGAACGGCCCCGCGGGTGGATCGGCCGCCGCCGCGCGCGCCTCGTCGAAGAGCGGCGTCACGATCGCATTCAGCTTCGGGTTGATCCGGTCGATCCGGCGGATCGCGGCGTCCACGAGATCGGTCGGTGTGACCTCGCGGCGGCGCACGAGCTCGGCCTGCGCGGTGGCGTCCAGCGTCGTGAAATCGTCCATGCTACAAGAGTGCCATGAACGACCGTGCCGCGTTCACGACGATCGGCGTGCTCACCGTGGTCGTCGTGGGTCTCGTGGGCGTGCTGATGCTGGGCGGTGGTGCGCGCTCGACCACGCTCGACGTCGCCGCGCTGCCGTTCGTCAACGCCTGTCTGAACGCGCTCAGCGCCGCCCTGCTGGTCACCGGCTGGCTCTGCATCCGCCGTCGGCGCATCGGCGCGCACGTGACGTGCATGCTGAGCGCCTTCGCCGCCTCGACGCTGTTCCTCGCGTCGTACGTGATCTACCACTACCACGCCGGCTCGAAACCGTTCCCAGGGCAGGGGTGGATTCGCCCCGTGTACTTCACGCTGCTCCTCACGCACGTCGTGCTCGCGGCGACCATCGTGCCGCTCGCGCTCACGACGATCTATCGGGGCTGGCGGCGACGGTTCGATCTCCACGTGAAGATCGCGCGATGGACGCTGCCGATCTGGCTCTACGTGTCGGTGACGGGCGTCGTGGTGTACTGGCTTTTGTATCGTTGAACTCGCGGGCTCCCGGGCTTCGCCCGCCCGCTCGGGTGTCGGGCTTACGTCGGGCCACTGACCTCGGTCAGGAGTGTCATCAGGCGGGCGGCGAGGGCGGGCCCCGTGCCGGCATCCTCGTGCTTGAAGTAACAGAAGACGTCGCGGCGGCCCTCGCGCGTCAGCGCCTTCGCCCACGCGGCGAGCCGCTCGTCCGGATAGTCGATGTTGCGGAGCCGGTAGTACCCCCACGACGCCGTCGCCTCGTCGGGCGTGCTGCCCGCTTCCGTGTCCGCCACGCACAGCGCGGCGTCGTGCGCGCGCAGCGCTTCGTACACGTCGTCCGCGAACCACGAGTCGTGCCGGAACTCGAACGCGCACCGAAGGTCGGCCGGGATCTGGCCGAGCACGCCGCGCAGGCGGTCGACGTCCTTCTTGAAGTTCGGCGGGAGCTGGAAGAACAGCGGACCGAGCTTGTCGCCGAGCGCACGTGCGAGCCCGCAGAAGAATCGCAGCGGATCGTCGACGTCCCGCAGGCGCTTCATGTGCGTGATGCGTTGCGGCGCCTTCAGCGTGAACACGAAGCCCGGCGGTGTGCCGGCGGCCCAGCCGGCAAGCGTCGCGGCGTTCGGCATGCGATAGAACGTGGCGTTGATCTCGACGGTGCGGAAGCGCTCCGAATAGAACGCCAGCATGTCGGACGCCTTGAGCTTGCCGGGATAGAAGCTGCCGCGCCACTCCGGATAGTTGTAGCCGGAGGTCCCGACGTGGACGGCGGCGGTCACGGGGCGATGGCCAGCAGCTCGCGATAGACGCCGGTCGTCGTCGCCATCTGCGCGTCGATCGAAAGCCGCGACCGCACGAAGGCGCCTCCCGCGCGCGCCATCGTGCGTGCGCCCTCGGGATCGCGCAGGGTGGCGACGATCGCCGCGGCGAGTGCCGGCGCGTCGTTCGGCGGCACCAGCCGGCCGGTCACCCCGTTCGCGATCACCTCGGGGCTGCCGCCGATCGCGGTCGCCACCACCGGCGTGCCGACGGCGAGCGCCTGCACGATGACCTGGGACGTCGCTTCCGAGCGCGTCGACGGCAGCACGAGGACGTCCAGCGCCGCCATGATTTCCGGGATGTCGCGCCGAAACCCGATCATCGTCACGGAGCGCTCGAGGCCGAGGCGCTTCACGCGGGCGTGGACGTCGTCGTACCCGACGCCGTCGCCGACGATGAGGAAGCGCACCGTGGGAATCGCCGCCAGCACTTCATGCGCGGCGTCCAGAAACACGTCGTGCCCCTTCGATCCGCGGATGTTCGCGACGAGGCCGGCCACCGGGCCGTCGAGGCCGAGCTCGGCGCGCACGCGTGCCCCCGAAACGCGCTCGTGAAAGGCGTCCGTGTCGACCCCGGGTGGTACCGCCACGATCTTGGCGGGATCCACGCCTGCATTCGTGAGGATCGTCTTCACGCGCTCGGCGCTCGTGAGGATCCGCTGGGGGAGCCGGTACACGAGCGCGCGCCGGGCCGGGACGGCGATCGTGACGTGACGGCTCCGTACGACGGGAAGCCCGAGCGAGCGCGCGGCGAGCCCGCCGACCCAGCTGTCGATGGAGCTGTGGGTGTGTACGAGACGCGCGCTTCGTGCTCGTAGCACACGGCGGAGGCCCAGGAACGCCCGAAGATCGGCGGCACTCCGCATGGCGAGACCGATGGCCTCGAGTCCGGCGGCCTGCGCCTCCGCGAGGAGGCGACTCTCCGGCTGGGCGACGATCAGCGCGGGCCACCCGTGGTCGGACAGCCAGCGCGTCTCGGCGAGGATGCGGAGCTCCTGGCCGCCGAAGCCGAGCGAGGCTTCGGT
>JBGOTH010000191.1:0-6126 GCA_041476345.1 Methylomirabilia bacterium | reverse complement strand
GTGCGGCCCGCCGCCGCCGTGCGTTCCGCGGGCATCTCGCCGAGCTTGAGCTCGATCGTCTTCTCCTGATGGTCACGCCAGACCTTGACCCGGCTGGTGTCGCCGGGCCTGGCAAGACCCACGGCACGGGCGAGGCTGGAGGGGTCCTCCACCTTCTTGCCGTTGAACTCCACGATGACGTCGCCCGACTTGAGACCGCCGCGCGCCGCCGGGCTGTCCATGGCAACGTCCGAGACCAGCGAGCCCTTCGAGTCCTTCACCCCGAACGAGTGCGCGAGATCGGACGTCAGCGGCTGGAGACTGATGCCGAGCCATCCGCGCGTGACCTTGCCGGCCGTGCGCAGCTCGGACGCGACGCGCTTGGCCATGTTCGACGGGATCGCGAAGCCGATGCCCGAGCCGCCGCTCAGGATCGCCGTGTTGATGCCGATCACTTCGCCGCGCATGTTGACGAGGGGACCGCCGGAGTTGCCGGGGTTGATGGCGGCATCGGTTTGTAGAAAATCGTCGTAGGGGCCGGCGCCGATCTGGCGCGCCTTGGCGCTGACGATCCCCGAGGTGACCGTGGCCTGCAGCCCGAACGGCGAGCCGATGGCGATGACCCAGTCCCCCACCTGCGTCTCGTCCGAATCTCCGAGGGACACGAACGGGAACGTCCTGGTGCCGCCGTCGAGCTGCAGGACGGCGAGATCGGTCTTCTTGTCCGTGCCGAGAACCTTCGCCTTGTGCTTGGCGCCGTCGACCGAGACGACCTCGATCGTGGTGGCGCCGTCGACGACGTGGGCGTTGGTGAGGGCGATACCGGACGGATCGATGATGATGCCGGATCCGAGCCCGCGCTGCGGCATCTTCTCGGGCGCGTTCCCGAAGAAGCGCTTGAAGAAGTCGTCGCCGTAGAACTCCTCGAGCGGCGTCCGGCCGCCCGAGGCCTTCGTTTGCGTGCTCACGTTGATGACGGCGGGCTTCACGGCCTCCACGAGCTTCGCGAAGGAGCTCGTGGGAGCGGCCACCGCTCGTGTCGTCGACGGTGTCGACTGTGCGTGGCTCTGGGACGTGAAGCCTAGGGCAAGAATCAGGACTACCGAGAACAGGGCAGATCTTTTCATGTGGGTGTCACCCCCTCCATCGTCCGACGTGCCATGGGGGCTCCGCATTCATTCGACGGGCTGAGCCGAGCGAATCCCTCCCCCCGGCCTTGCCATCGCAAGAGAGGGAGGGAATAGCGATGCTGGAGCTGATGATTTTCGTAGGTCTCATGTCCCTGCTGGTGGTCGGCCCTCTCTCGCTGCGTGGGTGGCAGGAGCGCCTGCAGGCGCGCGGGCTCGCGATTCGCGCCGACGTCGACGCGGCGGTGCGGCGGCGCCTCCACGGGGACTCGCTTCTCGGCGTCCAGGTGGTGCCGGAAGCGCCGTGGCGCACGGGACGGGTCGAGGTTTCGGTCCCGTATGGATGGGACCCCGTTCTCACGGAAGTGTCGGGGCCGGTCCTGGCGCGGGTGCCCGACGGCTACGAGCTCGTGGTGCAGCACTCCGGCGCGCGCTGACGCGGCACCGCGTAGCGGCGCGGCGTAGTATGGGGGAGAGGAACGAGCCCCTATGCCGCGCACGCGCGTGGAGCCGCGGTTCGAAGTCGACTATCTCTCGGTGCTCGACAGCGACGGGACGCTGGACGCCGCTCTCGATCCGAACATTCCCTCCGATGAATTGACGCGTATGTATCGCGCCATGCTGCTCGCCCGCCGCCTCGACGAGCGCATGGTGAAGCTGCAACGCCAGGGCCGCATCGGCACGTTCGCTCCGCTCAAGGGGCAGGAGGCCGCGCAGATCGGCAGCGTGGCGATGCTCACCCCGCACGACTGGATGGTGCCGTCGTTCCGCGAGACCGCCGCGATGCTCTGGCGCGGCTGGCCCATCGAAAAGATCCTGCTGTTCTACGCCGGCTATCTCGAAGGCGGCCAGCCGGCGCCGGAGCAGCGTGACCTGCCGATCGCGATTCCCGTGGCGACGCAGATCCCGCACGCCGTCGGTCTCGCGTACGGCGCGCAGTACAAGGACGACGACGCGGTCGTGCTCGTGTATTTCGGCGACGGCGCGACGTCCGAGGGGGACTTTCACGAGGCCGCGAATTTCGCGGGCGTCTGGCACGTACCGGTCGTCTTCCTCTGCCAGAACAATCAATGGGCGATCTCGGTCCCGCTGAAGAAGCAGACGCACTCGCGCACGATCGCGCAGAAGGCGCTCGCGTACGGCTTTCCGGGCATCCAGGTGGACGGCAACGACCTCCTCGCCGTCTACGCCGCGACGCACGAAGCGGTGAGCCGTGCGCGCGCCGGCGAGGGGCCGACGCTCATCGAGTGCGTGACGTATCGCCTCGGCATGCACACGACCGCCGACGATCCCACGAAGTACCGGTCCGAGGACGAGGTCAAGGCGTGGGAGAAGAAGGACCCGCTGACCCGCCTCACCCCGTATCTCGAGCGGAAGGGTCTCCTCGTCGCCGGCCTCGAGGAGGAGATCGATGCGGAGATCGCGGCCGCGGTGGAGCGGTTCGAGTCGACGCCACCTCCCGACTTCGTCACGATGTTCGACCACGTGTACGCCGAGCGGCCGCCGCTCCTGGAGCGCCAGCGCGCCGAGCTCATCACGCGCCTCGCGGACCACCCGCCAGGCCGACACCCGGATGACGACGAAGATCGGTCGTCCCCGCCGATGCGCGGCCAGCGCATGACGAGGCGTTGACCCGTGGCCAAGCTCAACATGGTGAAGGCCCTCAACCTGGCGCTGCTCCAGGAGATGGAGCGCGACGACGACATCGTGATCATCGGGGAGGACGTCGGCGTCGACGGCGGCGTGTTCCGCGTCACCGAAGACCTCCACCGCAAGTTCGGCGGGAAGCGTGTCATCGACAGCCCGCTCGCGGAGGCGGGGATCATCGGCACCGCCGTCGGCATGGCGCTCTATGGGCTCAAGCCCGTGTGCGAGATCCAGTTCTCCGGCTTCGCCTTCCAGTGCTTCCACCAGATCGAGAATCACTGCGCACGGTTTCGCAACCGCACGCAGAGCCGCTTCCACATCCCCATGGTGATCCGCATGCCCTACGGCGGCGGGGTGCGCGCGCTGGAGCATCACTCCGAGTCGGAGGAGCAGTTCTACGCGCACATCCCCGGCCTCAAGATGGTGATCCCGTCGGGGCCCCGCAACGCGCGGGGGCTGCTGCTGTCGGCGCTACGCGATCCCGACCCCGTCGTCTTCTTCGAGCACAAAGCGCTCTATCACGCGGCGAAGGAAGACGTGCCCGACGAGGCGGACGCGTGGCCGATCGGTCAGGCGCACGTCGACCGCGAAGGCCGCGATCTGACGCTGGTCGCGTGGGGCGCGATGGTGCGCGTGGCGCGCGAGGCCGCCGACATTCTCCAGTCGGAAGACGGCGCGTCGGTGGAGGTGGTCGACCTCCTCACGATCGCCCCGCTCGACCAGGACACGCTCGCGCGCTCGGTCGGCAAGACCGGCCGCGCCGTCATCGTGCACGAGGCGCCGAGGAGTTTCGGACCCGGTGCCGAGGTTGCCGCGTCCATCATGGAGGGCGCCTTTCTCTCTCTCGAGGCGCCGATCCGGCGCGTCACTGCCTACGACGTGCCGTTCCCCGGGTTTGCGCGCGAGAAGGCGAACGTGCCCGACGCCGCGCGCGTGGTAGCCGCGGCTCGGGACACGCTCGCCTACTGACATGGCGCGTCCGTTCGTTCTCCCCGATCTCGGCGAGGGGCTGACCGAGGCCGAGATCGTAAAGGTGCTCGTCCACGAGGGCGACGTCATCCGCGAGGACGCGCCCCTCCTCGAAGTCGAGACCGACAAGGCTCAGGTCGAGATTCCGTCGCCGATGAGCGGGCGCGTGGCGAAGGTCCACGTCACGGCCGGGCAGACGGTGAAGGTCGGCGCGGTGCTCGTGACGTTCGACGATCTCGACTCGCGGGCGGTGTTGGACTCGCGGGCGGTATTGGACTCGCGGGCTCCCGGGCTTCGCCCGCCCGCTCGGGATCCCGAGCGCTCGGGTGACTCGAATCCGCCCGCGGCCGTGACGTCGTCAGGGCCCGTTCCCGCCACGCCGTCGACACGGCGCCTTGCGCGCGAGCTCGGCGTGGATCTGCGTGCGGTCACGGCAACGGGACCGGGTGGTCGGGTGTCCGATGCCGACGTGCGTATGGCGGCGAACCGTGGCACCGCAGACCGTGGGGTAGCGGAGCAGCCCAGCGATTCAAGACATTCGAGCGGGCAGGAACCCGAGCGGGCGGGCGAAGCCCGGGAGCCCGCGAGTCCAATACCGCCCGCGAGTCCAACACCGCCCGCGAGTCCAAAAAAGCCGCTCGCTCGCGTCGGGCTCGACGCGCCGTCGCTGCCGAACTTCGAGCAGTGGGGGAAGGTCGAACGCCAGCCGCTGTCGCATCTGCGTCGAACGATCGCCGAGCGGATGACGCTCTCCGCGACGATCGTGCCGCACGTCACGCACTTCGATCGTGCCGACATCACGGACCTGGATGCGCTCATCACGCGCCATCTCGATCGAGCGAAGGAGCGCGGCGTGACGTTGACGCTCACCAGCTTCTTGCTGAAGGCCGCGGCGCTCATGCTGCGCGCGCATCCGCGGTTCAACGCGAGCCTCGACGCCGCCGCGGGAGAGCTCGTGCTCAAGCACTACGTGAACCTCGGCGTGGCCGTGGCCACCGATCGCGGCCTGATCGTCCCGGTGCTGCGCGACGTCGACAAGAAGACGGTGATGGAGATCGCACGTGAGCTCGCCGCGCTCGCGCAGCGCACGCGTGAAGGCAAGGCATCGCTCGACGATCTGAAGGGCGGCACGTTCACCGTCACCAACCTCGGCGCGCTCGGCGGCACGGGCGCGATCCCGATCATCAACTACCCGGAAGTCGCGATCCTGGGTGTCGCGCGCGGCCGACAGGAAGCCGTGGTCCGCGACGGCCGGATCGTCCCGCGCCTCCTGCTGCCATTGTCGCTGGCGTTCGATCACCGCGTGGCCGACGGCGTCGACGGCGCGCGCTTCGCCTCCGCCATCGTGAGATTGCTCGAACATCCCGATGAACTCCTGCTGGAGCTATAGCGCGATGAGGGCCAAGCGCGAGAACCGACCGAAGAGGCACGAGCCGAAAATGCGAGGCGAGAAAGCTCGAGGCTGTGACGAAGATGGTGGAAGGTTGGCGAAGCCCCGAGGCTGATTGCGTGCTCACCCGCGCTGGCACCGAGTAAGGGGATGTAAATGGTCATGGGCGACCTCGTCAACGAAGTGGACGTCGCTGTCATCGGCGGCGGGCCGGGCGGCTACGCGGCGGCGTTTCGCTGCGCTGAGCTCGGCCTCGAGACTGTCGTGGTCGACGCGGGCAAGCGGCTCGGCGGCGCGTGTCTCTACGAAGGCTGCATCCCGTCCAAGGCGCTGCTCCACGTGGCGGCGGTGCTGCACGAAGCCGAGCGCGCGAAGGACTTCGGCGTCGATTTCGGCGAGCCGCGCATCTCGCTCGATCCGCTTCGCACGTGGAAGTCGGAGCGCGTGATCGGCAAGCTCTCGCGCGGCCTCGCGAGCGTCGCGAAGAGCAAAGGCGTTGCCGTGGTGGGCGGCCACGCGGTGTTCGAGGACTCACGCAGCCTGCGCGTCGGCGGCGACGAGCCTCAGGTCATTCGTTTCGCGCACGCCGTCATCGCGACCGGCTCGGTGCCCGCGCGGCTGCCCGGCTTTCCGACGAGCGAGCGCGTGATGGATTCGGCGGCCGCCCTCGAGATCCCCGAGGTGCCGGAGCGTCTGCTCGTGATCGGCGGCGGGTACACCGGCCTCGAGCTCGGGCAGGTCTATGCGGCACTGGGCAGCGCCGTAACGATCGTGGAGATGACGGACGGCCTCCTGCCCGGCGTGGATCGGGACCTCGTTCAGCCCCTCGCGCGCCGCTGCGCGACGTTGTTCGCCGCGATCCATCTGGATACCAGGGTCGGCGCGCTCCGCGAGACCGCAGGTGGCGTCGAGGCCGACCTCGGCGCGAAGGGAACGCAGCGCTTCGATCGTGTGCTCGTCGCCGTCGGCCGGCGTGCCGCGACGGACGGTCTCGGGCTCGAGCACACGCAGGCG
>JBGOTH010000190.1:0-6145 GCA_041476345.1 Methylomirabilia bacterium | reverse complement strand
GCGGCGGAGCTCGCCGACAACCCCGAGGTGCGCCGCGCGTACCTGGGCGAATGAACGAACCTTCAAAGGAGACGACATGATCGGTCAGGGCGTGCTGTTCGACGACTACACGATCGGGGCGACGTACACGACACTCGGACGCACGGTGTCCGAAACCGACATCGTAAACTTCGTGAACCTCGGCGGCTTCACGGAGCCGCTCTTCATGGACATGGAGTACGTGGCCAAGGAGTCGGTGTTCGGCCGGCGGGCGGCGCCCGGCGCCATGACGTTCACGCTCTCCGAGGGTCTCTGCATGCAGACCGGCCTCATCCACGGCACCGGCATGGCGTGGCTCGGCGGCGAGGTCAAGGTGATCGCGCCGGTGCTCCAGGGCGACACGATCCACGTCGAGATCGAGATCGTCGGCAAGCGCGAGACGAAGAAGCCGGACCGCGGCATCGTGACGTACAAGCACCGCGTCCTGAATCAGCGCGGCGAGACCGTGATGGAGCTCACGCTCCAGCGCATGATCAAGCGCAAGAGAGACATGTAGCGGTGCTGATCCTCGGACGCGCCGACCTCGAGGCGGTCCTGGAGCCGCGCGCGCTCATCGACGCGCTCGAGCGTGCCTTCGCCGACCACGCGGCGGGGCGCTCGCGCGTTCCGCCGCGCACGACGGTGCCGGTCACCGACGACGGCGTGCTGCTGCTGATGCCGGCGGCTGACGAGGCGGCACTCGGCACCAAGCTCGTCACGTTCTATCCCGGCAACCAGGCGCGCGGCGTCCCGACGATCCATGCGACGTACGTGCTGATGGACGGCGCCACCGGGCGTCCGCAGGCGCTCCTCGAAGGCGGCTACCTCACGGGTCTCCGCACCGGCGCCACCTCCGCGCTCGCAGCCCGCTACCTCGCGCGCAAGGACGCGCACACGCTCGTCTGCTTCGGGGCCGGCGTGCAGGCCGGATTCCAGCTCCGCTGCTTGACGGCGGAACTGCCGATCGAGGGCGTGATCGTGATCGGCCGCGATGCCGAACGCGCGCGGCGCTTCGCCCAGGAGTGGAGCGAACACCTTCACCTGCCCGTCGCGGTCACCACCGACGCCGATGGCGCCGTGGCGACAGCCGACGTCGTCACGTGTGCGACGACCGCGGTCACACCGCTCTTCGACGGCCGGCGCCTCCGGGCGGGAACGCACGTCGACGGCGTCGGTAGTTTCCAGCCGACCGTGCGTGAGCTCGACGCCGACACGGTGCGCCGCGCGCGCGTCGTCGTCGATCAGCCGGGCACGGTCGACAACGCCGGTGACATCGCGATCGCGATCAGCGAGGGCGTCGTGACGCGCGCGCACGTCGTGGGAGATTTGGCGGCCGTGGTGAGCGGCGCCATCGCCGGCCGCACGCGCCCGGACGAGATCACGCTGTTCAAGTCGGAGGGCTTCGCGCTGGAAGATCTCGTCGCCGCGCAGCTCGCCTACGAGCGCGCGACGGCGCGCGGCGTCGGCCGATCGATCGATCTCACCTGACGTAGGGCCGCGGACGGCCGGGACGTAACGTGACGACGGCGGGAGGCCGGTAGTCCCTTAAGCAATCCGTGCTTGCCGTTCGGATTGCGGAGGGGCGGCCGGCCTCTCGCCGTCGTCACGTTACGCCCCGGCCGCCCGCAGCCCGGCGCCGCGACACCGATCTACCGGACGAGACCGGCGCGCCGCGGCAGGAAGAGCGTCAGCTCGGGAAACAGGATGAGGATCAGCAGACCGATGAAGAGCGCGATCAGATAGGGCCAGTAGACCTTGAAGTGCCGCCCGACGGAGATGTCGGCGAAGCGCAGCGCCATCAAGAGGCCGACGCCGATCGGCGGGAGAAAGAGCCCGATCCCCACCGCGCAGGTGAGCACGATGTTGAAGTGGATCGGATTGATCCCGATCTTCTTCGCGATCGGATAGATCACGGGAATCAGCACGACGGCGGCGGGCAGCCCTTCGAGCACCATCCCGAAGAGCATCACGATGAGCGAGACGGCGAGCAGGAACAGCCACGGCGTCGTCTGGAACGGCTCCAGGATCTGCCCGAGCAGGATCGGCACGCCGAGCATGCCCATCAGGAACTGGTAGACGCTGGCGACGGCGAGCAGGAACATCACCGCCGCCGTCAGCAGAGCACTCTCGTAGAACAGCTTCACCATCTCCGTCAGCGTGACGTTCCGGTAGTAGAGGAGCGCGGCCGCCACCGCATAGGCGGCGACGAGCGCGCCGGCCTCGGTCGCGGTGAAGACGCCGAAGTAGAACCCGGCGATGATCACGATCGGCACGACGAGCGGCACCAGCGATTGCCTCGCCGCGGTGCCGAGCTCGCCTCGCGTGGGCTTTCGATCGGTGGGCCAGTCGAGCCGATACGCCTGCACGTAGATGACCGCCATGAGGATGACCGCCGTCACCGCGGCCGGGATGAAGCCCCCCAGGAAGATGCCGACCACGGACGTGTCGGTGAGCTGTCCGAGCACGATCATGAAGATCGCCGGAGGCACCAGGATGCCCATCGCCGCCGAAGCCGCGATCAGCGACGCCGCGTGCTCGCGCGCGTAGCCCGCGCGCAGCATGGGGGGCGTGAGCATCGCGCCGATCGCGGAGACGTCCGCGATGGTGGAGCCGGAAATTCCGGAGAAGAAGTACTCCGCCAGCACCACCGACATGCCGAGACCGCCCCGCACCCGGCCGATGAGCGCGCGCGCCAGGGACACCAGGGCGTAGGACATCCCGCACTTTTCCATGAGGTTGCCGGCGAACACGAAGGTGGGAATGGCGAGGAGGACCCAGCTCTGCGAGCCGGCCACCAGGCTCGACGGCAGCTTCTGCAGCGAAAAGTTGCCGGCGAAAAGCCCGACGAACCCGGCGATGCCGAGCGCGAAGACGATCGGCAGCGACAGCACCGTGAGCACGATGAACGTGACGACGACGCTCGCGACGAGCACGGTCAGTGCCCCGCCGGCGCGTGCGGGTCGTGGCCGAGCCAGGCATCCCGCAGGCCCGCAAGACTGTAGATGACGATGAGCACGCCGCCGACCACCGCGGAGAGGTAGAGCCAGCGGAGGTTCAAATCGAGCGCCGGGGAATACGACTGACTGTTCAGCTCCGCGACCTCCCAGCCGTAGTACGCGAGCAGGACCCCGAACGCCGTGAGCAGCAGGTAGTGGGACACGAAGAGGAACCACCGGGCGCGCGGCGGAAACCGGTCTGTCACCATCTGCACGGAGAAGTGCACGCCACGCCGAATGCCCAGCGCGGCGCCGATGAACGTGAGCCAGGCGAGCGAATATTCTCCGACCTCCTCGACCCAGAAAAACCGAATGCTCGGCAGGTCGAAGGTCGCCGACACCCAGGTCACGACGTACCGCAGGAAGACGCCGACGAGCATGTCGACCATCGCGATGAGCATCAGGAGCACGACGACGACCCGTGGAATCCACGGAATCGCGCGGAGGAGGAGCGTCACGCGCGGATCGTAGGGGCCGCCACCGAGGTTGTCAACGGCGGGAGGCCGTGGCTAAATGAGGCGCCTTCCAGGAGGGAGACACCATGCAGAGACTCGCGCGCTACGCCATCGCCGCCGTGCTCGTCGTCGCGGTCGCCTTCGTCAGCGTTCCCGTACAGAGCCAGCCGAAACCCAATGCGAAGAAGCTCGACTTCGCGTTCATCCTCGCGCCGCCCGAGTCGAGCGCCGTCGGCTTCAAGTGGATGGCGGAAGAGGTCACGAAGCGGTCGAACGGCAGCATCAACATGGTGTTCCACGGCGGCACGCTCCTTTCGAAGGAGCTCGAGATCATGGACGCCGTGAAGTCGGGCAACGTCGCCCTCGGGAGTCCGGCGGGCGCGGCGTGCACGGTCTTCCCGGAGATGTGCGTGTTCCTGACACCGTACCTCGTGCGCGACTACAAGCACGCGTACGCGATGTTCAACGGCGAGATCGGACGCCACCTCGACGAGACGTTCCAGAAGAAGTACAAGGTCAAGACGCTCTTCTTCTACGACTACGGCTTCCGCCATTTCTGGAACAGCAAGAAGCCCATCAACACGCCGGCCGATCTCAAGGGCCTCAAGATGCGCGTGCAGCAGGGCCGCGTGTTCGCCGACACGGTGAACGGGCTCGGCGCGAGCGCGGTGCCCATGGCGTGGGGCGAGGTCATCCCCGCCGCCCAGCAAGGCGTCATCGACGGCGCCGACTTGCCGATCGTGAACATCAACGCGCTGAAGATCTACGAGGTCTCGAAGTACGTGTCGATGACGTTCCACAACTACGGGCCGACGCTCGTGGTGATGAACCTCGCCATCTGGCAGGGCCTGACCCCCGAGCAGCAGAAGCTCATCCTCGACGTCGGGCACGAGGCGCAGGTGAAGATCCGTGAAGCGACCGAGAGCGTGGACAACTTCGCCAAGGCGAAGGAGATCCTCGAAGCCCGGGGCATGAAGGTGAACGCCGCCGACGTGGCGACGTTCCGCCGCGTGGCCGAGGAGAAGATCTGGCCCGGGTACAAGCAGCAGTACGGAGAGATCTGGGACAAGATCGTGGCGGCGAAATAAATTGGTCGGCCGCATCGTGCAGATCAGCGTCTCGAACGTCTACGCGCGCGTCCTCGTTCCCGGCACCGTGCGCGCCGGCGACGCGGTGCGCATGCTGGCGCCTGGCACTGGAGAGCCGTGATGGGCAACGTAGACGTCGATGATCTCCTCAAGCAGCGAGTCGCGCGCTTCATCGACCGGACACCCGATTGGGACGCGTTTGCGGACGCGCGCGTGGACGGCTACCGTCGCGCGCAGCACCGCTTCATCGGCGCCGGCGGATCGGGCAAGCACGGGAACACGGATTTCATTCCCGCGGGCGCGTTCACGCTCAGCATCATGTTCGTGCCGCCGGGACAGGGAAACGCCGCGCACACGCACGAGGTCGAGGAGGTCTTCTTCATCCTGCACGGCAAGGTGAAGGTCTTCTTCGAGGACGGCGCGGGCCGGCACGTCGAGACGGTGCTGGGCCCGTGGGACTGCGTCTCCTGCCCCCCCGACGTCATCCACGGCTACGAGAACGTCGGGCTCGAGCCGGCCTATCTGCAAGTCATGCTCGGGGCGGCGAAGCCCCAGCTCATGGGCTACGTCGACGAGGAGCTCGCCCGGCGTCGCGACGAGCACCTGAGGAAGTGAGCGCCCGCTCGCTCGTCGGCGCTTCCGTCAAGCGCAAGGAAGACGCGCGACTCGTCGTCGGCCGCGGGCGCTATCTCGACGACCTGCGCCTCCCTGACCTCCTCCATCTCGCGATCGTCCGCAGCACGCACGCGCACGCCGACGTCGGGCGCATCGACACGCGGGCCGCGCGCGCGATCGACGGTGTCGTCGCCGTGCTCACACGCGCGGAGCTCCCGGAGCTGAGCGCCTCGGTGCCGCCGCTCGTGCCCGAGCCGAAGCGCCGGCCTTACCAACACGCGGTGCTCGCGGCCGAGCGGGTCCGCCACGCCGGCGAAGCGATCGCCGTGGTGGTCGCGAAGGACGTCTATCGCGCCGTCGACGGCGCCGCCGCCGTGGTCGTCGAGTACACGCCGCTGCCCGCCGCCACTCGCGCGGCGACGGCCGTGAGCGGCCCCACGGTGCAGCCCGGGTGGCCCGACAACCTCTTCGGCACGAGCGTCAGCACCGTCGGCGACACCACACGCGGCTTCACCGAGGCGGCGTTCGTCGAGCGCCTGCAGCTCGCCTACCCGCGCGTGTCCGGCACGCCGATCGAGCCACGCGGCGTCATCGCACGGCCGGAGACGGGGAATGCTCTGACGGTGTGGACCTCGACGCAGGTGCCCTTCGGCGTGCGCGCCGCCGTCGCGGGCGTGCTCGGCATTCCGGAAGAGCGTGTGCGCGTGATCGTCCCCGAGGTCGGCGGCGGCTTCGGGACGAAGGGGCACGTGTATCCGGAGGACGTGCTGATCCCCGCCGTCGCGCGCCATCTGCGCCGTCCGGTGAAATGGGTGGAGACACGGACCGAGCACCTGCTCACCGCCGCCGCCGACCGCGACCAGGAGCACGACGCGCGCATCGGCATCACGCGTGACGGGGCGATCACCGCGCTCGAGACGCGCTTCACGCGCGACCACGGCGCGTACCCGACGCTCGGCGAAGCCATCACGCT
>JBGOTH010000189.1:0-6164 GCA_041476345.1 Methylomirabilia bacterium | reverse complement strand
ACGGTCTGCCGATGGGCGCCGAGGGCGCCGCGCACGGTTCCGTCCGCATCGTCGGTCGCGTCGTCGGCACCGGACCGCTGGAGCGCATCGACATCTTCCGCGGTCTCGAGATCGTCTGCACGGCGTCACCGTACGACCGTGCGTCGTTCGAGGGCTCGGGGCGCTACCGCGTCGCGTGGGCGGGGTCGCGGGTGCGCGGGCGCGACCGGCTCACGCGGTGGGACGGGTCGCTTCAGATCTCGACCGGGCGCGTGCTCGAGGCCGTGCCGTTCGCGATGGAGAACCCGGAGAAAGGGATCACGGAGCAGACCTCGTCGCGCGTGGCGTGGATCTCGAACACGACCGGTGACGACGACGGCGTGGACCTCACGCTCGATGCGCCCACGGATGCAGTGCTGAAGCTTCGGACGCCGGTGATCGACCTCGACGTCCGGCTCGGCGATCTCGCCGATGGCGCGACGCGGACGTTTCCGGCGGGGGGCATCGACCTGCGGGTGTTCATGCGCCGGCTCCCGTCACGCGGCTTCACGCCGGAGCTCCGATTCGACTACACGGATGTGGCGCCGCCGCGCGGCGCCTGCCACGCCTACTGGGTCCGCGCGACGCAGGAAGACGGCGCGCAGGCGTGGACGAGCCCGGTGTACCTCGACGCGTAGCGGTTCACCGCGCGCCGCTCGAAGGTCCCCCCTTGTAGTGCCCCCACGTCGCGGGTATCGTCGCGTACACGTCGGCGCGTGAACAGCGGCTGGCGCATACTTATGTGGCATCGTTCGTCCGTTTTGATCGTCGTACTGGTGCTGGCGCTCGACGCGCACGCGTCGTGGGCGGGCGTCATCGTCGGCGCCGTCGTGCTTCAGGGCCCGCCGCCCGCGCCCAGAAAGCTTGCCGTCACGATCGATCAGTACGTCTGTGGCGACGCGAAGGACGCCGAGGACCTCGTGGTCTCGCCGAAGAACGGTATCCGCTCCGTCGTCGCGTGGCTCGAGAATCCGCCGGCGGGCGCGCCTGGCGCCGCATCGGCACCCCCCGTCGAGATGGATCAGAGGGGCTGCCTGTTCATTCCGCGGGTCGTGCTGGTGCCGGCGGGTGGCACGGTGAACTTTCTGAACAGTGACCGGTTGCTGCACAACCTCCACGGCCGCCCGAAGTCGAACCCCTCGTTCACTCGGGCACAACCGAAAGGTCGCACCATTCCGTTGAGCTTTCCGCGGCCGGAGATCTTCAGCGTCGACTGCGACCTCCATTCGTGGATGAAGGCGTGGGTCGTGGTGACCGAGCATCCCTTCTATGCCGTCAGCGACGCCGAGGGCCGCTTCCGGCTGGAGGGCGTGCCGCCGGGCCGGTACAAGCTCCGGCTCTGGCACGAGACGCTCGGCACGGCGACGCGTGACGTCGTCGTGCCGGCCTCGGGACCGGCCGAGCTCACCGTCGAGATGGCGCGCCCGGGCGCGCGATGACGACGGGCCACGCGACGCCGCTGCTGCTGCGCTCGCCGCTCGGCGCGCTCGTACGCGCGGTGGCGCGCGTGCGCGCCTCGGTCCACGCCAAGCTTGCCACCGCGCTCCTGCTCGTGACGCTCCTCGTGATCGCGATGGGCGCCGTCAGCTTCCAGATGCTGTCGGCGACGGTCCGCCACACGCGTCTGCTCGACGAAGCGCATCAGCGCGTGGACTGGTCGCGCCAGCTCGAGCACGCGCTGGCGATGCAGATGCACTACACGAGCCTTGCCCTCCTCGAACGCGGTGATGCCGCGGTCGCGCCCATCCTCCGGGAGAACAACCGCTTCAACGACACGCTCGAGCGCGTCGAGGCCGCGGCGCCGAAGGACGAGCGGGCGCTGATCCGCACGATCCGCACCGCGCAGGACGACGCGATGGCGGTGGTGGCGGACATCGCGAACGCCCTGCGGGACAATCGCACCGACGCCGCGCTCACGGCGCTGCAACGCCGCGAGCTGTCGCTCTACGGCGCGATCGAGACCTCCGTGCGACGCCTCGTCGCCATGGAAGAGTCGCGCATGACGGCGCTGCGCCAGGACCTCGAGGCCGCCAATCGCCGCTCGCTGATGCTCCTCGGCGGCGTCGCGATCGGCGCGCTCGTGGTGGCGCTCGTGGCCGGCTTCGCCATCTCGTGGTCGTTCATCCTGCCCGTGCGCGAGGCGCATGCGTTCCTGCGCACGGTGGCGCGCGGCGATTTCACGGCGACGATCGTGGTGCCGAACCGCGACGAGTTCGGCGAGCTCGCGGAGCAGATGAACCGGATGACGCGGGAGCTGGCCCGGCTGCAGACCGACCAGCGTGCCGCGGCCGCCGAGCTCTCCCGCGTCAACGAGCGGCTCCAGGACGCGAGCCGCGCGAAGTCCGAATTCCTCGCGAACATGAGCCACGAGCTGCGGACGCCGCTCAACGCGATCCTGGGCTTCACGGAGATGATGCGCGACGGCCTGTACGGCGAGACACCCCCCGAGATCGAGGAGCCGCTCGCCGACATCCAGACCAACGGTCGCCACCTGCTGCGCCTGATCAACGACGTGCTCGACCTTTCGAAGATCGAGGCGGGGCGCATGGATCTGGCGCCGATGGATTACTCGGTGCACGACGTCCTCCAGACGGTGCGCGCGTCGCTGCGCTCGCTCGCGGTGGAGAAGGGGCTGGCGTTGACGGTGTCGGCGCCGCCCGACCTGCCGCTGGCGTTCGGCGATGCCAAGCGGCTGGTGCAGTGCCTCATGAATCTGGTCGGCAACGCGCTCAAGTTCACGCACGAGGGCTCTGTGGACGTGGGCGCGGCGCTGGACGGTGCCTCGCTGGTCTATCGCGTGCGCGACACCGGCATCGGCATTCCGGCGGCGCAGCTCGACAAGGTCTTCGACGAGTTCCGGCAGGTCGACGCCACGATCACGCGCGAGTACGGGGGCACCGGACTCGGCCTGTCGATCACGCGCCGATTCGTCGAGCTCCACGGCGGCCGCATCTGGGTGGAGAGCGAACCCGGACGCGGCTCGACGTTCTGGTTCAGCGTGCCGCTGCGGCTGGATGATGGCGCGTCGCGGGTGGCGAGCGGCGCGACGGCGCGATGACGCCGCGGACGGTGCTCTACGTCGAGGACAACGAATTCAATCGCAAGATCGTGCGCCAGCTCCTGTCGCGCACGACGTATCGCCTGGTGGAAGCCCGGGACGGCGAAGCCGGCGTCGCCATGGCGGTGCAGGAGCCGCCGGACCTCGTGCTCATGGACGTCCAGCTGCCGAAGCTGTCCGGCCTCGAGGCGACGCGAGCCATCCGCGGCGATCCGAGGACCGCGCACGTGCCCATCATCGTGGTGACCTCGTTCGCACTCTCGGGCGACGACGTGAAGGCGATGGAGGCGGGCGCGTCCGCGTATCTGGCGAAGCCCTACAGTCCTCGCGAGCTCATGGCGTTGATCCGCAAGCTCGCGCCCGAGGAGACCACCGCATGACTCGCATCGCCGTTGCCGTCTCGGTGCTCGCGCTCGTCGTCTCCGCCACGCCCGCGTTCCCGGATGGGCAAGAGGAACAGTTCACGCCGGAGTTCAAGGCCGTCCATACGACGTTCGACCCGAAGCACACGCCGAAGATCGAGGCGCCCGCCTCCGTGAAGCGCGGGGAGTGGTTCGATGTCACGGTGAGCGTGGCGCACCCTTCGCTCGCCGAGCACTCCGTGCGCTCGATCGCGCTCTTCAAGGACAACGTGGAGATCTCGCGGATCTACCTGCATCCGGTGTACTCGCAAGCGCGGGTCCGCTTCACCATATCCCTCGACGAGGGCGGGCTCCTGCGCGTCCTGGCGGAGCCCACGCACTCCGCGGCGTGGGAAGCCAGCCAGCGCATCCGCGTGGAGCCGTAACGCGCCCTTAGAGGCGGCCCATCACGATCAGGACGGCGAGGATCACCAGCACGAGGCCGACGCCTCCGCTCGGGCGATAGCCCCAGCTCCGGCTGTGCGGCCACGTCGGGAGCGCTCCGACGAGGGCGAGAATCAGGACGACGAGGAGAATGGTTGAGAGCATGGGCTTTCCCTCCTCCTCACTTTTAGTCGACGTCACGGGGCCAGGCTATTGGACCTTGGTCCAGCGCGAGTTGGTCCAGCGCGAGGAGGAGCGATCAGAAGTGAAAGTGCGCGCCGAGCCCGATGTAGTCGACCTTCTGCTGGTAGAACTGCCCGTTCGGTGAGTGTCCCCTGAAATACTCGATCAGGATCTGAAAGTTTCGGCTCATCAAGACGTGTTTGAACTCCAGGCCCGCGCGCACCGAGACATCGGAATTCCAGTTGTTCTCTTCACGGTTCTGGATGTCGACGGCTGCGATCGGGCGGAAGGGAGCGGCGTCGCCGGGCCAGGGGCTCCTGAATTCCGCGCCCCACTGCCACGATGCCGGCTTGAGCTCGGCGGGCTGGCGATCGAAGAGATACCCGCCGCCGGCGTAGGCCCGAAGGACGTCGCCGAAGAAGTCGTAGGAGAACTTCAGATCGACTCCTTCGTAGCTGAGGTTCACGCGTTGCACGCGGTTGTGGAGGAGAAATTCGTCCCCGAGGTGGCTGCTCTGGTGGAACAGGCGGCCGAGCAAGGAAAAGCTCTCGTACCGGTAGCCGGCGAGCGCCGCGACGAGGTAGTCGGCGTTGATGAGGTCCTTGGACGCTGAGTCGAGATCGAAGAGCGCGAACACCCCGGCCTGGACCCCGACTTCCCACAACCCCAGGGGGAGCGTGTCCCGGTACAAACTGAAGCTTTCCCCGAAGCTCACCGCGGCAACGTCCTTCAGTTTCTTGTCGTTGAGATACGACTGATACGAGATGCCAAAATGTGGCCAGCGGGGATCGGCAATCAACGGGTTGAACAACTGGCCACCGCCGGGGAGAAGCCCCGTCTGCGGCTCTTTCGTCTCGTTCGGGCGCGGCACGGCCGCCGTCGAGGGCGGGGGAGAGGGAGCGAGAGCCTGGGCGGTGAACGCGGGCGCCGTCTCGACGATGGCGACGCGCACGGCTCCCCGGATTCGCGACAGGGCTTCGAGGACGGCGGTGCGGTCGACCGCCGTGAGATCTCCGGCGTAGAGCGTGATGACGCCGTCCTGCACACGGAGCGACGGCGCGGGTAGATGGAATTCGCGCTCGAGGACGGCGGCCGCATATCCCGCGACGTAGCTGTCGTGACCGGTGTCCGCGGAAGCGATCGACCCGAGGAGCGACGGTGACGCGAGTACGAATAGAAGGGCGGTCACGCGGCACATCCTTCCCAGCGTCATCAACGACCTCCCATTTTGCGTGAGCCCCCGCCGAGTCTCGCGATGGTCTCAACAGTTATCACGGCCGCGCTCGAATTCACGAACACTACGTCGTTCGCCCTCGGCGCGGAGGAGGATATCCTCCTCGAAGAGCCCTCTACCGAAACAACGGAAAGAAGATGCTGATGCCTGGCGATGGAGACGGGGCATAGACGACCGGCGGAGGCGCATAGACAGGCTGATGCTGATACGGATGCCAGCGGCCGCGGTTGTCACGCCAGCCGCGATTGTCGCGCCAGTCACGCTCGTGCCCGCCGCGGTTCCGTTGCTCCTGGCGCCATCCGCGCTCGTCGCCGAGCGCCGTCCCCATGGATAGGCCGCCGATCATCGAGGCGAAGGCGAGCGCCACCAGGATCTTGCCGGCCGTCGACGTCTTCATCGTGAAACCGCGTTCGTCTGCGCCTGGCCTCGGCGGAAGATGTTGTCGGCGTTCTTCTTCTGAGCCTCCGACATACTGTCGTAGAGCGCCGAGAAGACGGGGACGAACTTCTTGATGCCGTCGGCATGGACTTCGGTGATCTCGCCATAGGTTTTGAAGTCTTCGACCGCCGTCATAGTCGGTGCTTTCTCGGTCCGTGCCTTCCGGAGCGCGTCCATCGTCTTCCCATTGTCCTGCATCACCTGGGTCACGTTCTTCCACAGGTCTTCCTGTGCCGGGGTGATCTTGAGCCGGGCATGAAGATCTTTGATGCGTGCCTCAACGGCGTCAACGGTCGAGGCCTTCGAAGCAGTCGCCTGCGCCCGCGTTGTCGCCGCGGGGGCCGGAGTCGCCTGCGCCAGCATCACCGGCGCCCGGAGCGTCGCCGCAGCGACTGTCGCCGGTGCCGTGATTGGCGCTGTCCCTACGACGATGGCGGCGCAGAGCATT
>JBGOTH010000188.1:0-6192 GCA_041476345.1 Methylomirabilia bacterium | reverse complement strand
CTCGACCCCCGCAGCGTCTAGACACACGAGCGGGCGGGCGAAGCCCGGGGGCCCGCGAGTTCAATGCTCCGTGATACCCGGCACGTGCGCGATCTCGATCTTCAGCCGGTCGGGGTCCTCGAAGAAGACGGCGTAGTAGCCGGGGCGGTACTCGGGATACTCGCGCGGCGAATCGTAGAGCGTCGCGATGCCGCGCGGCTTCATGAACTCGGCCACGAAGCGGTCGACGTCGCCGCGCGCCGGTACGCCGAAGCACACGTGGTTGATCCCCGTGTTCTTGCGATGAAAGCCGTGACCCCGTCGCTCGTTCGGGGTGGCGATCATCCAGAAGTCGGTCGTGCCGTTCGACACGCCGAGCACGTCGTGCGCATCCGCGATGACCTTGTATTCGAGGTACCGGAACAGCGCCCGATAGAAGGGGATCGCCGTCGCCGCATCGCCCACGTTGATCTGCACGTGGTAGAGAAACGTCTTCACGTCAGTACCAGCGCCACGACCACACGACGGCGAAGATCACCACCGCAAGGACGAGCGCGAGCGCGAAAAGCACGCGGTGCCACCTGAGCGGCAGGCCGAAGTCCAGCAGCAGCGAGCGCACGCCGAGCAGCGCGTGGATCAACACGAGCGCCAGCACCGCCGCCTGCACACCGCGACGGAACGGATTCACGAAATGCCACGCGACGACGACGAGCAGCAGCACCGCGGCGGCGCGCTGGATCAGCCACGCCCACATCCCTGCCCTGGTGTCGCGCCAGCCTTCCCGGTTCCAGCCGCGCTTGAGGATTGTCGGCATGGTCAGTGGCTCGTCGACATACCCCAGCGCAGCACGGTGCGGCGCTCGATCCAGCGGAAGACGAGGTTTTCGACGACGAGGCCGATCACGATCACGGTGAGGAGGCCGGCGAACACGAGGTCCGTGTTCATCTCGAAGCGGTTCTGATAGATGAACCAGCCGAGGCCGCCCTGGCTGCCCGCCACGCCGAACACCATCTCGGCGGCGATGATCGTGCGCCACGCGAACGCCCAGCCGATCTTGACGCCGGAGAGGATGTACGGGAACGCCGCCGGCAGCAGGATGCCCACCACGAAGCGCCACCCGGTCAGCCCGAAGTTCTGACCGACCCGGCGAAGCGTCAGCGGCACGGTGACGAAGCCCGTGTACGTGGAGAGTGCCATCGGCCACAACACCGAATGGATGATGACGAAGATCAGCGAGTTCGTGCCGAGGCCGAACCACAGGAGCGCCAACGGCATCAGGGCGATGGCGGGCAGCGGATTGAACATCGACGTGAGCGTCTGGAGCAGGTCGCTGCCGAGCCGCGTCGTCACCGCGAATGTCGTGAAGATGAGAGCGAGGGCGGCTCCGAGCGTCATGCCGATGAGCAGCATCTTGAGCGATTGCACGCCGTAGCCCGGGATCTCGCCGGTGACGATCGAGCGGCCGAACGCCGCCAGCACCGTCGACGCCGGAGGGAAGAGGAGCGGGCTCACGTGCCAGAGGCGCGTCCACGCCTCCCAGGCGACGAGGAGCGCGATGACGATCAGGGCCTTGCGCGCCGCCGTGCCGCTCATTCGCCGAGCAGCTCCTGGATCTGGCGCTTCATCTTCATCGCGCCCTCGGTGTCGCGACGGCCGACGGCCGGATTGTCGACGATGTCCCGGACGCGGCCCGGGCCTTTCGACAGGACCAGGATGCGGTCGCCGAGGAGCACGGCTTCCTCGATCGAGTGCGTGACGAACAGCAGCGTCTTGCGCGTCGCGTCCCAGATCGAGAGCAGCTCGTCCTGCATCCGGTGCCGGGTGAGCGCGTCGAGACTGGCAAACGGTTCGTCCATCAGCAGCATGGCGGGGTCGAGCGCGAGCGAGCGCGCGATGGCCACGCGCTGCTTCATGCCCCCCGAGAGCTGGTGGGGATAGGAATCGGCGAAGCCGTCGAGCCCGACCATGGCGATGAAGCGCCGGGACCTCTCCTGCGCGACGGCGGCGGACATCTTCCGCGCAACGCGAAGCGGATAGACGATGTTGCCGAGCACGGTCTTCCACGGTAGGAGCTGATCGAACTCCTGGAACACGACGACGCGGTCGGGCCCCGGATCGCGGATGACGGCCCCAGCAAGCTCCATGACGCCGTGCGCGGTCGGCATGAACCCCGCGATCGCCTTCAGGAGCGTCGACTTGCCGCAGCCGGACGGCCCCAGCAGGATGAAGCGCTCCCCATGCTCCACCGAGAAGCTCACGCCGTCCACGGCGGTGAAGAGCCCCTGCTCCGTCTGGTAGGAGATCGTGACGTCGCGCACGCTGAGGAGGCTCATGCGCTCCTAGTTGCCCGGCACCCCGTGCAGATGTTCGAAGGCGTAGTCGCGCCACGTGGCGGGCACCGTCTTGATCATCCCGATCTTCCGCATGAAGGCGGCGAACTTGATGAGGCCCGTCGGCGTCATCGAGTACTTGATGCCGTCGCTCTTCATGTCCTTCAAGAGCTCGTCGACGGTGGACTTCGATTTCTCGCTCGTCGCGTAGAGCTTCGCCGCCTCCGCCGGTCTCGCGTTGACGAAGTCGGTCGCTTCCCCGAGAGCGTCGACGAACGCCTTCATGAGCTTCGGATTCGCCTTCGCCCACTTTTCGCTCGCCCACACGAGGTTGAAGGTGTGCGGCCCGCCCATCACCTGGTAGCTGTCGAAGACCTTGTGGATACCGGCGTCGCGGAGCTGCTCGAACTGGAAGGGCGGCGAGCTCAGGTGGCACGTGATCTCGCGCTTCGAGAGGATGGCGGCCGTGCCGTCCGGATGCGCCATCGCCACGATCTGCTGGTTGAGCTTCTTGGCGTCGCCGAGCTCCTTCTCGGCCTCCATCTGGAGGATGACGTGCTGGGCGGAGCCGATGGCGGGCATGGCGATGCGGTCGGTCGGCTTGAGATCTTTCAGCGACGTGATGCCGGCGCGCGCGCAGTTCAGGTAGAGCGGCATCTCGTTCAGCGCGCCCAGCGTCTTCCAGTCGAGCCCTTTGTCGATCGCCTGGATGAACGGCGCCATGCCGCCGGATCCGATGTCCATCTGGCCCGCGAGCATCGCGTCGCGGATTACCGGCCCCGACGTGAGCTGGCGCCACTCGATGTCGATCCCCGGCGCCCGCTTCTCGATCAGCTTCAGCTCGCGCATGACGACGAGCTGGAGATACCCGAGCCCGGGCTGCTTGACGATGCGGAGCTGCCTGGCTTCTTCCGCATGGGGGGCTCCGGGCGCCCCCCATGTCCCCCCGAACGCGATCAATGCGGCGATGACGACGGCGATGCGTTTCATTGAAGCGCTCTCCTATGTGTCGGTAGGCCTGCACCGCGTGAACGCGACCGGCGTGCGCTCGACCGCGGGCGCGTCACCGTCGCGACGCACGCGCACGACGTACGGTGCGCCGGGATCCGTCGCGGGAAAGTCGCGCCGGTAGTGCGCGCCGCGGCTTTCGCGCCGCTCCATGGCGCTCGTCGCGATCAGCCTCGCGACCGTGACCTGATTCGTCAGATTCAACCAGTCGTGCCACGCGATGTTGAACGAGGCGCCGGCGGGAACACCGACGCCCTCCAGCGCTTCCTCCACGCGGTCGATCGCGGTCAAGGCGCTCCGCAGTCCCGCGCCCTCGCGGACCAACCCGACCTGATCCCACATCACGTCGCGAAGCGCCTGCTGGAGCCCGTAGAGATCGCCGCCGGCGCGTGAGAGCGGCGCGATCGCGCGGCGGACCGCCGCTTCCGCGGCCGCGGGCGCTATCGTGGGCACCGGCCGGCCCACCACGGCGTCCGCCATCACGTCGCCCGCGATGCCGCCGAACACGGTCGACTCCCCGACGCCGTTGCCGCCGAGCCGGTTGGCGCCGTGGACGCCCCCCGCATCCTCGCCGGCCGCGAAGAGCCCGTCGACGGCGGTGCGGCAGTCGCGGTCGATCACGACGCCGCCCATCATGAAATGGGTGGTGGGACCGACTTCCACCGGACCGCGCGCGAGGTCGCGTCCGAAGTCACGGCAGCGCTTCACCATCCCGCGGAAGTTGCGCTCGACGTGCTCGGCGCCCAGGTGCGAGACGTCGATCCACACGCCGCCGTTCGGCGTGCCGCGGCCTTCGCTGATCTCGAGAAACGACGCCCGGGACACCAGGTCGCGCGTGGAACGCTCCATCCGAGCTCCGTCGTAGCGCTCCATGTAGCGCTCCCCGAGACCGTTGCGGAGATACCCGCCGGCGCCGCGCAACCCTTCTTCCAGCAGCGCGCCGGTCATCAGCGAGCCCGGGATGACGAGACCCGTCGGGTGGAACTGCACCATCTCCATGTCGCGCAGCGGGACGCCCGCGCGATACGCGAGCGCGATGCCGTCGGACGACTTGTCGGCGGAGCACGCAAAGATCCGGTACATCGTCGGGCCGCCGCCCATCGCCAGGAGCGTGGCGCGCGCACCCACACGCGTGAAGTCACCGTGACGCATGTCGAGCACGAGCGCGCCCGCGGCGCGCCCCGCGTCGTCGAAGAGCAGCTCGACGGCGCGCGTCTCCTCGAGCGTGCTGACGTTGGCGCGCGCCTCCACCTGCTCGGCGAGACGGTTCATGATCTCGATGCCGGTGAGGTCGCCCTTGTGGATGGTGCGGTCGTGCGACTGTCCCGCGAACGCTTTCTGATGGATGCGCCCTTCCGGCGTGCGGTCGAAGAGACAGCCGTACCGCGACTCCAGCTCGAGCACGCGGCCGGGCGCCTCGCGCACGAGCGTCCACACGAGCTCCTGGTCGTTGATCCACCCGCCGCCCTTCAGCGTGTCGAGGAGATGGGCCTCGAGCGAGTCGGGCGGCGTGAACACGGCGTTGTAGCCGCCCTGCACCATGCGCGTGCAGCCCGCGCGACCGAGGAGCCCCTTGACGACGACGCCGACGCGCAGATGCGCTGAGGCGTCCGCGGCGTGCAATGCCGCGCAGAGGCCGGCCCCGCCGGCCCCGAGGATCAGGACATCAAACTGCAGCGCCTGGGTCACGAAGCGAGCAGCGCCGCGAACAGCGCGCGACCTGCGGGAGACGTCCACGCCTTCGTGCCTTGCGTCTTGCCCACCAGGCGACCCTTGCGGTCGAGGAGGAATACCGTCGGCGTCACCCTGATCTTCCACGCGCGCGCCGCGTCGCCCTCCTCATCGAGGAACACGGGGAACTGGAGACCGACCTTCTTCACCCAGGCGGCCACCGTCTCCGGGCTCTCCTGGAAGGAGACCGCGAGGACGACGAGACCCTTGCCCTTCAGCTCCCGCTGCACCTGCGCGATGGTCGAGGGTAACTCCCTCGTGCAGTACGGTCACCACGTGGCCCAGAAGTAGACGAGCACGGCATGGCCACGGACGTCCGCAAGGGTCACGGGCCCGCCGTCGACCGTGACGACGGAAAGCGGAGGCGGCGCCTGCGGTTCGAGCGGCGTCACCTGCAGGTCCATCATGAGGTCGTCGAGCGCGCGAGGGGCGGCGGTCGAGGAAGCGGCGAGACTGACCGCGACGAGCACGAGGGCGAGCGGGCGGAGCCACCGCATGCGAGTCACCCTATCACGCGCACGCGCGGGCGAGGATCGAGCTTGATGCGCTTCTGCGCGCGCAGGTGGTCGGCGACGACGTCCCACGCGGGCGGGCCATTCGCTTCGCCGAGGCTCGCCCAGCCCGTCGCCTTGTAGCGGCGCGCCGCGTCGAGGGCGCGGCCGCCGACGCGGACGTCGCGGATGCGGCGCCCCTGCGCGGCGGCGGGATCGATCGCGTAGCTCAGGCCGCCCAGCCGGACCATGTCGCCGCCCTGACGGTAGTAGGGATCGCGATGGAAGAGGTTGTCGGCGACGTCCTCCATCACGGTGACGATCGCAGCACCCGTCATCTCGCGGGCCCACGTGTTGGCGTAGGTCAGCGCGGTGTGGCTCATCACGTCCTCGAGCGTGATCGTCTGGCCGGGCACCACGGTCACGCCCCATCGAAAGCCCGGAGAGAACGCGACCTCCGCGTCCGCCTGCTTGAGGAGCGCATCCAGGATCAGCTCGTCGAAGGTGCCGTTGAAGTTGCCGCGCCGCCAGAGGAGCGACTCCGACACCGCGAGCGCCTCGCCGAGCTTCGCTTCGTGGGGCCCGCGGATCTCCGCGATCAGCGTCGCCATCTCCGGATCTTCCGGAATGTCGCGCGCGAGCACGGGAAGGAG
>JBGOTH010000187.1:0-6205 GCA_041476345.1 Methylomirabilia bacterium | reverse complement strand
CTCGTTCGTCGAGATCCCGGCGGAGTACGTGGACCGCGTGCTGGAACGGATGAAGGGCGCGCAGATCCGTCAGCGCACGCTTGTCGTGAAGCTCGCGGGCGGGCCGGCGGGGCCGCCGATGCTCGAGCCGCCGAAGCGCGAGCCGCCGAAGGGCGGCAAGGGCAACGCGCGCGAGCGGCGCGCGAAGCGTCGCCACGCGGCGTAACGGCATTCAACAACCGTATCCACGATTGGACATTCCCCGGTGCGTGTAGCTGGCATACGGTGCCTGCGCGCCCATGGATCCATCGGAAGACGCGAAAGCGAAGCAACGAGCGCAAGACATCGCGGATGTTATTCGCGAAGACGTCGCGCGCATCCATCGCATCGACATCGACGAGATCCGGCGAAAACGAGATTTCAAGGACGACTACTGGCAGGCGATCCGAAACGCCGACGAGCCGACGTTCCGGCAAATGCTCAGCGCGATCGGTTGGGAACCCGGCTCCCCCGACTACGAGGCTTTCGTCCGCGCTTGGCGCGCACTTCGGCGATGATCTTCCCGAATGCCGTCAGGCGAGCCTCCCTCTCGTCCGGAGGCATCGTCGACAGACGCTCCATCGTCTTGATCGCCATGTACTCGGCAAACTCGTCGACGGTCAGCGGACCCTTCCGCGCGCGCCTCGTCTTGTTCATCTCACGCCGAATGTACTCCGGTGCTAGCTGACGGGGCAACTGCTCATCGAGCAGAACGCGCACGGCCCGCCAACACCTCGTGGGCCGCTTCGAGGGCGGCGACCGCCTGTTCACGCGAGACAGACGGGAAGGCGCGCACAACCGCGTCTTGCCTCTCCATGTCAGCGCAATCTTGCTCTCGATGATGTCCTCGGATCAATGTCCAATCTCTCATACACTCCTACCCGGGTCTCCTACACGCGGTTCGCCATTGCCGGCACTTCCGCGCCCGGTAATTTCTGATAGCGTTCGCCCATGCCCCTCCAGCCCATGATCACCGCCGCCCGTCACATGGTTTCCGCCGGCCACTACCTCGCCGCCGAAGCCGGTCACGCGATCCTCCAGAACGGCGGCAACGCCATCGACGCCGGCGTCGCCGCCGGGATCGCGCTCGGCGTCCTGCACAGCGATCAGGTGCAGTTCTCCGGCGTCGCGCCCATGGTCATCTACCTCGCGGAGCGCGACGAAGTCGTCACGATCGCGGGTCTCGGCGGCTGGCCCAAAGCCACCGACGTCGGCATGCTCTACGCGCGCAAAGGTATTCCCGATGGCGTCCATCGCACGGTGGTGCCGGCGGCGCCGGACGCGTGGTGCCTCGCACTCGAGCGCTACGGCACGATGAGCTTCGGCGACGTCGCGCACGCCGCCATTCGCTACGCGCGCGAGGGGTTCACGATGCATCCGTTCATGGTGAATTGGATCACGATGAACGAAGCGCGCTACCGGCAGTGGCCGCAGAACGCGGCCATCTGGCTACCGAACGGCCGGCCGCCGCGCGAAGGCGAGCTGTTCGTCCAGACAGATCTCGCGCGCTCGATCCAGTTCATGGTGGATGAAGAACGCACGCAGAGCGATCGCGTCAAAGGCCTCCACGCCGCGCGCGACGCGTTCTACAAAGGCGATCTCGCCCACGCGATGACGAAGTACCATCGCGAGCACGACGGCTGGCTCTCGATGGACGATCTCGCCGGCTACCACTCGGAGATCGCGCCGCCTACGCGCACCACGTTCCACGACACGGAAGTCCTCACGTGCGGGCCGTGGTGCCAGGGGCCGGTGCTGCTGCAGTTCCTCACGCTGCTCGCGGACGACGACCTGAAATCCCTCGGCCACAACGCGACCGCTTACATCCATCTCATAACCGAGGCGATGAAGCTCGGCTTTGCCGATCGCGAGCGCTACTACGGTGACCCGCGCTTCGTCGACGTCCCGATGGAGAAGCTGCTCTCGCCCGCGTACGCGCGCGCACGCCGCGCGCTGATCGATGCCGGCAAGGCCGTGCCGGAGATGCCGCAGCCCGGCGACGTACCGGCGATGATCGGCGTGCCCGGCGACACGTCGTACGCGTGCGCGGTGGATCGGAAGGGCAACGTGATGTCCGTCACGACGAGCGATTCGTCGTGGGACGGCCCCGTCATCCCCGGGCTCGGCTTCGTCCCGTCCACGCGCGGCTCGCAGTCGTTCGCGAATCCCGAGCACGCGTCGTGTCCCGCGCCCGGCAAGCGGCCGCGACTCACGCCGAACCCGGCGCTCGCGCGTCGTGGCCGATCCTGGTTCATGCCGTTCGGCGCCCCCGGCGGCGATCTCCAGGCGCAGGCGATGCTGCAAGTCTTCCTCAATCACACGGTATTCGGGATGAGCATCCAGGACGCGATCGACGCGCCGCGCTTCGTCACGCACAGCTTTCCGGGCAGCTTCGAGCCGCACCCGTTCCATCGAGGGCGGCTCGATCTCGAGCGTGGCGTGGGCGCGGCGACGGGCGACGCGCTCGCGGCGATGGGCCACGGCGTCCAGTGGCTGCCGGATATCTCGATGGCGACGGCGGGCGTGTGCGCGATTGTCGCGGATCGCGACGCCGGCATACTCTATGGCGGCGCGGACCCGCGTCGCGCCGCACGCGCGATGGGCTGGTAGCGGCGGCCCGCCTACCCAGCCCTCACCCACCCCGCGAACGGCCCGGTGGCCTGTGCGAGGCTGAGCACCGGGATGTCCGCCGCGCGCGCGGCCGCGGGATCACGGTCGGGGAAGACGTAACCCCAGTCCGCGAGAAACAGACGCGCTCCGAAGTCCGACGCGTGCCGGCGCATGTCGAGCAGCGTCGCCAGGCGATCCTCGACGAACCACACGTCTCCCGCGACCAATCCATGCGACGCCGCAAGCACGCGCAGCACGTCCCACTTCTCGCGCTTCGGCTCGGCCTTGCCGATGATGCGATCCGACGACAACGGGACGTGCTGCCACGCGAGGAGCGCGTCGAGGAACGGCTTGCTCTTGGTCGACAGCACGTAGACGAGCTGCCGCTCGGCGACGAGGTGCCTCAGCCACGCCGCGATGCCGGCGTAGAAGCGGTGGCGCTCGAGCCAGCCGGGCGCGTCGGCCTCGATCCAGCGCGCGCGGACGGCGTCGAACGCGGCGGCGATCGGTCCGTGCGTCAGCGCGTGCGCGCGGAGATAGGCGTCACGCACCTCGGCCCAGCGCGCGCCGTCTCGAAGCGCAGCGTCGTCGGCCGCGGGAAGCTCACTCAGCACGCCGAGCAGTACCACCATCTCCCAGCCGGACTCGATCGCAGGGCGCAGCGGCGCGAACCGTGCGGCAAGCTCCGCGCGGCGCGTGGCCGGCACGTCGCGCGCCGTCACCTCCGACAGCGTCCGCCACGAGCTCTCGATCATTTCGCCCATCCCGTCGCAGACGACGCCGTCGAAGTCGAGCACGAGCAATCCCGGCGTCATGCGCGCGACTGTATCACCCCCAGGTAGCCCCGATTTGCCCCTCACCTGAGGCGCGCCCGCCTGGCCCGTCGCGTGATATCCTGTGACGCTTGGTTAGGGCCGCTGGTCCATCGTGGACCCCTTCCCCATCAGGCCACGCCCAGGCGCAGTTCCGCGGCGACAGGGGCGCGCGATCCTCCAGCGGAGTCGGGAGCCAACGGTGCAAGTGACCGCATTTTCGACGCCGGCCAAGCCGGATTGGCGCTGGCGCATCGTCAACTATGCCGGCGACGTCATCGAGGAGTCGCGCGACACCTACCCCAGCATCTCCGCCGCCGTGGCCAAGGGCACGGAGCGGCTCGTCAAGCTGAACGTGGTCGATCGTTCCGCGCCGTCGCAGAGCTGGCGGTCCACCTCCCACCTGCGGGTGCGCTGATGTCACGGGTGGAAGTGATCGACAACCAGGTCGAAGCGGCGCTGAAGCAGCTCAAGAAGCAGATGCTGAAGGAAGGCGCCTTCCAGGAGATGAAGCGCCGCGCGCACTACGAGAAGCCCTCGGTGAAGCGCAAGCGCAAGGCCGCCGCCGCGCGCAAGAAGCGCCGCCGCGCGCTGGCACGGACCCGCACGTGGGACAACGACTGATGCCTCGCCGCCCTCGCGTGATGAGCCGGCTGCACGTGGGCGATCTCATCGTCCGCCGGCATCGCCTTCTCAAGACGCAAGGCACGGTCCTCCGCTTCGATGGTGAGGACGAAAACGGCGCCTCGCGCGTGTGGGTCAAGTGGAGTCATCCGGACACCCTGCCGAATCCGAGCCTCGAAGCCGTGGACGACCTCGAGTTGGTCGAAGGCACGAACGGAGCGAACGGAGCGAACGGCGCCGCTTAGGAGAGTCGGACGGACGAGCCGACGACGACGATCAGGCGCGCGGCAACCAGGATGCGGATAAGCGGCCAGGACGGATCGAATTCCCGCCGACGAACACTGAACTTCGGGGCCTTCGGAAACGCGTGGTGGTTGTTGTGGAGGCTCTCCCCCCCCGTCACCCAGGACAGCGACGCCCAGTTGTAGGCCGTGTTGTCCGTGAAGTTCTGCCTGCCCCGCCAGTGCCCGAGCCCGTTGATGAGCGGAGCCGCCACGAATACGTACAGCACACCGTGCAGCAACGCCGCCGCCAAGCCCGGCCACAGCCCCAGCACGAGGCAGGCCAGCACGATACCGACGATCACACCCGACCAGCCCCGGCCGAACACGTGGCGATCCAGCCAGTCCTCGTGGACGTCAGGCGCAAACTTCCGCACGGTCTCAGGGTTCGAGGCCTCACGCGCATAGTAGTAGGCATTCAGGAGCTGTACGCGCCAGAAACCGAGCAGCTTCGGGCTGTGCGGGTCGCCCTCACGGTCCGTGAAGGTGTGGTGCTTGCGATGGACGGCCACCCACTGCTGGCGGCGCTGGCCCGTCGTGATCCAGAGGATCGTCCGGAACACCACATCCGCCACTGGATGCACCCGTATCGAACCGTGTGCGATCGCGCGGTGGAAGTAGATCGACGTTGCCAGCACGGCCGTTTGAGTAAGCGCGATGGCGACGAGCGGGACGAGCCACACGGGATTGAGGTGAGGAATGACACCGGCAGTGTAACCGAATACGCTCCGTGGGACTAAAATTATCCGCGCCCTAACGGATGCCGAGCAGCTTGTGCGTCTGGAGGCTCAGCCGCCAGCGCGGGTGCGCGAGACAGTAGTCCACGGTAAGTTGGATGTTGCGCGAGCGCTGGGGACCGTCCATCGGCTGAAGTGAGAAGTGGGCGAAGTCGAGCTGTTCGAAGCGCTCGGGCGGCGCCTCGGGCTGCGGGTAGACGAGCTTCAACTCGTCGCCGTGCGTCAGCACCACCACCGCGCCCGCCTTCGGGCTGACGCAGATCCAGTCGATGCCGGGCGGCGGCAGCTGCGTGCCATTCGTCTCGATCGCGATCTCGAAGCCGGCCGCGTGCAGCGCGTCGACGAGCGGCCCGTCGAGCTGGAGCAGCGGCTCGCCGCCGGTACACACGACGAAGGGTCGGCCGGCCGTCAAGGATAAGGGCGACCGCCATGCACGCGCGACGGCGTCCGCCAGCGCGCGCGCGTCGGCGAAGCGCTCGCCATCGACGAAGTCGGTATCACAGAACGTGCACACGGCGGTGGCACGATCCGCTTCGCGCCCCGACCAGAGATTGCACCCGGCGAAACGGCAGAAGACCGACGGGCGGCCCGTCTGCACGCCCTCGCCCTGCAGCGTGTAGAAGATCTCCTTCACGGTGTAGCTCACACGTCCCGTCACGTTACGTCGGGCGCCGCACGCCCCTGTCGAGCGCGTCGGCGACGGCGCTCATGACGTCGTCGAGAAGGAAGGGTTTCGCGAGCACGAATTTCAGGTGGTGGCGCGAGGCCTGCTCCGGGTCGACCTGCTCTCCCCACCCGGTGACGAGGCCGATCGCGGTCCCGGGGTGGCGCGTCTCGACCGCGGCGGCAACGTCCCACCCCGACATGCCGGGCATCGATAGATCGGTGAGCACGAGGTCAAAACGCTCCGTCGCACAGAGCTCGAGCCCCTGCGGTCCGCTCGCCGCCTGCTGCACGGTGTAACCGGCTTCCACCAGGAGATCGCTGAGCACCTCGCGCACCGACTCCTCGTCGTCGATGACGAGGATCCGCGCGGTCGGAACGGGCTCGAGCGATGCCGGCGCCGGCGGCTCCGCGGGCAGCGCGTCGGGGATCGGCAAGCGCACCGTGACCCGCGTGCCGG
>JBGOTH010000186.1:0-6220 GCA_041476345.1 Methylomirabilia bacterium | reverse complement strand
GTCGCGGTGTCGCTCCTCGACGGCGGCGACCTTGCGGGCGCGGCGACGATTGCGCGCACCGTTGCGATGCGCGTGCTCGTCGACGGCCTGCCGCACAAGACGCTCGTCAACGTCAACGTACCCGCGCAGGCGCCGCGTGGTCTCAAGGTCACGCGGCTCGGCCATCGCGTCTACAGCGACAAGATCGTCGAGCAGAGCGACCCGCGCGGGCGGACGCACTACTGGATCGGCGCCGGAGCGCCCGCCTGGGAGGATCTCGAGGGCACGGACATGGGCGCGATCCACGCCGGCTATGCCTCACTGACGCCGCTGCACCTCGACCTCACGCACCATGCGGCTCTCGCGCGGATGTCCGACTGGGGGATCGCGCTCAGCGCGCACCTGAAGCGGGATGCCGCCCGTCGGCGCTAGCGTCGTCTTCGAGCGCGAGCGTGCGCGCATGGTCCACGACCAGCTCACGCGCCGCGGCCTCACCGACGCGCGGGTGCTCGCGGCGATGCGACGGGTTCCGCGCCACCTCTTCGTGGAGGAGGCGCTGCGCGACCGAGCCTACGGCGACCACGCGCTTCCGATCGGCGAGGAGCAGACGATCTCCCAGCCCTACATCGTCGCCCTCATGAGCTCGCTCCTCGCGCTGAGCGGCCGCGAGAAGGTGCTGGAGGTTGGCACGGGCTCCGGGTACCAGACGGCGGTGCTGGCCGAGCTCGCGCGGCGCGTGTGTTCCGTCGAGCGGCTGCCGCGCCTCGCGCAGCGTGCTCGCGCGCTCATCGAAAGCCAGGACTACGCAAACGTGTGGATTCGGGTCGGCAACGGCACCCTCGGGTGGCCGGACGAGGCGCCGTTCGACCGCATCCTCGTCGCGGCCGGCGGCCCGGTGGTGCCGCCGCCGCTCTTCGAACAGCTCGCCCCCGGCGGGCGCATGGTGTTGCCGCTGGGTGACGCGGAGAGCCAGGTCCTCACGCTCGTCGAGAACGACGGCGGCGCGATGAAGGTCACGCCGTACGGTGATTGCAAATTCGTGAAGCTCGTCGGGAAATACGCGTGGGAGGGGTGAGGACAGAGGTGAGGACGGGGCGTGAGGTACAATACGGCGGTCGACGGGGCGTAGCGCAGCCTGGTAGCGCGCACGGTTCGGGACCGTGAAGTCGGAGGTTCAAATCCTCTCGCCCCGACCATTCCATTACGTGGGGGGAACCCCGGGTTCCCCCCAATCGCTCCGCCGCTCTTCGACTTCACCGGTCATGCGTCGCCCCACGCGGTGAGTGATGAAAATGTCGCGGCAGAGATATTCGTGGAAGGGTGGGTGCAAGGGGTTGGCTTCCGGGATTTCTGCGTGAAGTGCGCCGATCGGCTCGGGGTCGTGGGGTACGCCATGAATCTGTCCGACGGGCGTGTCCGCGTGGTTGCCGAAGGGACGCGCGACCGTATCGAGGCGCTATCGCGCGAGCTCGAGCGTGGACCGCGCCTCGGCCGCGTCGATCGCGCGATCGTGAGCTGGCATCCGGCGAGCGGCGAGTTCACGGGATTCGGCGTTCGATACGCGAGGCACGGCGCATGAGCGTACGCAGCGTCGTCGTGGCGACGGTGGTTCTCGCCCTCGTGCCGTGCGTGGCGGCCGCCGCGCCGCCAACACGTAACCGGATCAAGCCTGAGAAGCCGGTCGTCCAGAAAACCGCGCCGGTGATCCACGAAGTCAAGCGTGGCGAGACGCTCGGCGCCATCGCGAAGCACTACGAGGTCACCGTGTCGTCGCTTCTCATCGCCAATCGCTTGCGGGGTGGCCCGCGGGGCGCGCTTTCGATCGGGCAACGCTTGACCATCCCGCGGCGGCCGGGACCGGCGCCGATGCTTCGCGCGCGCCGCGGCACAGCGGCGTTCGAGCCGCTTCCCGTCAGCCTCGTCTTGAGCGTGCCGGGGTTCGAGGAAGGAGCGCCACGCTTCGTGTGGCCGGTGACCGGTCCCGTGAACTCGACGTTCGGCCGCCGGAGCCGGTCGTGGCATCGTGGTATCGACATCGGCGCCGAGCGCGGAGTGCCGATCGTCGCGTCCGCCGCCGGCGTCGTGGTCGCGAGCGGCTTCGAGGCACGGTATGGTCAGCGGGTGATGATCGAGCACGAGGGCGGATTCGTGACGGTGTACGCGCACAACGAGCGCAACCTGGTGGACGTCGGCCAGGAAGTGTCCAGGGGGCAGGTGATCGCCATCGTCGGCCGCACGGGGCACGCCAGCGGCGAGCACGTCCATTTCGAGATCCGCTACGATGGCCGGGTCTACAATCCGCTCTACCTGTTGCCGCTGCCGCCGCGCCCCGTGCAGGTCGATCTCGTGGCGGCGTCCTCCGAAGACGATGAGTGAGCACCCCGACGAGACCATTCCGGACGAGCCGCTCGACCACCTCGTCCACGCGAAGGACGCGGAGGTCCGCAAGGAGACGCGTGAGACGAGCCGCACGAACCTCGCCGTCTATTTCAGGGAAATCTCGCAGATCAAGCTCCTCTCGCGCGAGGAGGAAGCCGAAGTCGCGCACCATGCGCGCGCCGGGGACGATGCCGCCAAGTCCCGGCTCATCGAAGCCAACCTGCGTCTTGTCGTCCAGATCGCGCGCCGGTACCTGAACCGCGGCCTGGCGCTGCCCGACCTCATCGAGGAAGGGAATCTCGGGCTCCTTCGCGCCGTCGAGAAGTTCGAGCCGGAGCGCGGGAATCGGTTCTCGACGTACGGCACGTGGTGGATCCGCCAGGCTATCGTACGCGCGCTCGCCAACCAGGCGCGGACCATCCGCATTCCGGTGCACGTGAACGAGCTGCTCGGCCGCTACCAGCGCGAGCAGCAGCGACTGACGCAGGAGTTGGAGCGGGCGCCCACGCGCGAAGAGATGGCGCGCGCGCTCCGCACGACCGTGGAGCAGATCGAAGAGCTCGAGGAAGTGCGTCAGCAACGGACGCTGTCGCTGGAGACGCCGATCGGCGGGGAGACAGGCGTCGTCGCGGACGTCGTGGCCGATCCCGCCGCCGATCCGAGCGCTACGCTCAGCAAGCTCTTCCAGGCGCGTGCCGACCTGGTGTCCGTGCTGGACGATCTCGCCCCGAACGAGCGCACGGTTCTGCGCCGTCGCTTCGGTCTCGACGGAGAGCCGACGGAGACGCTCGAGGCGATCGGCGGGCGCATGGGATTGACCCGCGAGCGGGTCAGGCAGATCGAAGCGGGCGGTCTCAGGAAGCTACGGGCGCTGCTCGCCGCCCGCGGCGTGGACGCCTCCGACTTCGTTTGAAGTAAACTTCGTTCGCGCCCCCGTAGCTCAGGTGGATAGAGCGACGGTTTCCTAAACCGCAGGCCGGGTGTTCGAGTCACCCCGGGGGCACCAAGCTTTGTACACGCAGTACGCCGGCGAGCAGTCGCCCGTAGGACGCTCGACCGGCGTACTCGCGCCAGCGACCATCCGTGTCGACGACCGGCTTCATCGTCACGCGATCGACCAGCGACTTCCGGAGGATCTGACGCGTCTGCGCCGGATGCCGACCCAGGATCGCCGACCAGTCCGCGAGGCGCGACCGGATCTCGTCCGCAACATTCGCGCTCGGCGCCCCGATGCGTCCCAGGCCGTCGAGGGGCTCGAGCTGGGCAAGCACCTCGGCGCGCTACCGCTCGGCCGTCGTGAGCGCCTCCACGGGCGTTTCGAGCCGTTCCATACAACGGAATGCAGGGAGGAAGAACTTGCGGTCGGCTGCTGATCGGCAAAAGTCATGACCGACCACGCACCGCGGTTCGGGAAGCCATCGAAGGGTCGATTGACGCCGGAGCATCCGAGGCACTAAAGTCGGTACACTCGACCGCGCGACCCCTTCTTGAAAGGAGCGCTCGATGCGCCTGTTTCCCACGCTCGCAATCCTCTTCTGCGTCGCTGCTCTCGCAGGCTGTGCCGCCACGCAGAACACGTTGGCGCAAGACCTCGCGTGGGAGCGCTGGAAGGCTTGCGAACCCAAATTCACACCGCACGTAACGCTCGCATACATCCGGCTGGACGGACAGGTGTACGTCAACTACAGAACAGGCACCGAACTCGCGGCGGTCGGTGAATGCTTAAAGGCGGCCGGACTAGAGCAAGCGAAGCGTGGACCTGTTGCCGTGCCGGAAGTGGTCGGACTCGCAGGAAGCCCGAATGCGCAAGCGCCCAATATCAAGCCGGGCTCTGAATGGGCGTACCGGTACGAATCGCCGCAAGGGAAAGGCACATTCGTTTGGACCTTCGATCGTGAAGAAGTGCGTGAGGGCGCCGTCTACTACGTCGTCAAGACGGGTAGCAGAGAGATTTACTTCCGCAAGCCGGATCTTGCGACATTCCTCGACATCGTCAACGGTGAGACTGAAACTCGGCGCTGGCCGCCAGTCGCCTACCTGAAGTGGCCCCTGCAAGTCGGGACCGAATGGGAACAGACCTATACTCTCGAACGGCCTAAGCAACGGCAGACGGAAGAAATTACAATCTCTTGCAAGATCGAGGGAGAGGAAAGCATTATTGTGGCCGCCGGTTCTTTCAACACCTTCAAGTCTGTGTGCCGCAACAAGCGGACCGGGAAAACAACGCTGGAGATTTGGTATTCACCGCAGGTTGGCTCTTTCGTACGCGAGGTGACTCCGCTTTCGACGGGAGGGGTGCGCGAACGCGAGCTGATTCAGTACCGCCTCCGGTGATGCGGCTGTCCACATGCGGACGCTGGCTGCCGTTGGTGATGGCCGGCCTGTGGAAGATCGGTGAGGCGCAGCGAGTCTAACAAAAGGTCAGGCACATTTTATGAACGACGAGCAGGCTGGCGAGCGAGTCCGCGAGTGCGCGACGGATACTGAGCCTGGCGTAGCGAGTCCCTTAGACAAACATCGGCTTCGGGTCTTCGCCCGTGAAGTCGTCCGTCAGTGTGATTTCACCGTTCGCGCGGCGCGAGACTGCAACGCAGCGTTGAAGTCACTAGTAGAGAACGTCGACGGGGACTCTCCAAGAGATGGAATGGCCGTTTGGTATGCGGTGCAGGCATTGCTCGTTTCTGCTGCCAACGTGTCAAAGCTTCTTTTCCCGGGTAGGGGCGAAAAAATCTCGGGTCGAGGTAAGTCGTTGCGCGATCTTTTTGGCGTGCAAGACGACTCACCTTTGGCGTCGCGCACGTTCAGGAATTACTTCGAGCACTTCGATAGAGAGTTGGAGATTTGGGCATTGTCTGCTCCAGGAGGGAATCTAATTGACGACAGCATCGGTGATCCATCGGGAATCAAGCTGGCCTCGTTAACGACAGACAACTATCTCCGCTTCCTGAACACCACCAATCAGACGATCACGTTCCGGGGTGAGGCATACGAGGTTCAGCCCGTCATCGACGCGGTGTTAGCGATCCTGGATAAAGCGCACACTCTCGACCTGTGAACTAGACGGCCTGATACAAACTCTGATACAAACCCCGCCGAAGCACGAGCGGGCGAAGGGAAGAACGACGCGAGTTTAGGTTCCCGCTCGGTGCCCCGCAATCGAATCACCCCGCGGGCAACACCATTTGTGGTAGGCGAGAAGCCGATCAGTGCCCATGACAAGCCGAGTTCGTCGAGTCGGACGGGTCCATCCGAGGATCGTTGCAGGGCACGCAACGTGATCCCGCCCATGAGATCTTCGGGTGAATCTGCGCCGTGTCGCCCAGGTCGGTGATCATCCAGGGATCGCCGAGGGGCCGCCGGGCAGCATCGATCAGCTCGGCTCTGACCGCCTCACATTCCTTGGCGGAGTCGAACGAGCCTGCGTGCTCTCCCTGTGCCACCGGCGTCTGGGAACCGTTCCCCTCCGGCGGCGGGAGCAGCAACGCCCAGCCGATCGTCAGGAGGATTCCTGTTTGGTGAAGCTTCACCACCAGCTCCGCCCTAGTCCGGATTGTTCATGGGCGGGGCTGGGAGTGTGTCGGCGACATCCGCAGCCGCCTCGGCGAGGACGGGAGCCGACACGCTTCCGGCCCCGCCCATGAACAATCCGGACTAGGCCTTGCCTTTCGGCACTTCGAACGCCGCCAGCTTTTCGATGATCGTCATCACCACGCTCGTGTCCTTGTCGGAGAGGCCCGCCGCCAGCGCCGCCTGCTGATAACGCTGGGCCACGTTGGAGAAGCTCACGGGGACGTGCAGCTCCTTCGCGATGGTGTTGAACGTGTCGAGGTCCTTGTTCATCAGGAACACCTTGAAGCCTGGC
>JBGOTH010000185.1:0-6226 GCA_041476345.1 Methylomirabilia bacterium | reverse complement strand
CAAAAAGAAGAAGGCCCCACGCGGGGCCCTCTCGACACCGACCGGACGGAGACGGGTGGCTCTCAGGATTTCGTCGCCGGCTGCACTCCCGGGTTGTCCTTGAAGAACGTCTTGTTCATCTCGATGAAGTTCTTCCACTGATCGGGTGTCTCGTCCTCGGCGAAGATGGCCTTCACCGGGCACACCGGCTCGCACGCGCCGCAGTCGATACACTCGTCGGGATGGATGAAGAGCATGTCCTTGCCCTCGTAGATGCAGTCCACGGGGCACACCTCGACGCAGGCCTTGTCCTTCACGTTGATGCAGGGCTCCGCGATGATATAGGGCATTGAGAGCGCCTCCCGCTCCTCGAAATATCGTTGGGTTAGCCGTCCGGTCTGACCAGGGATTTCTACCGCGTTCGGCCAAACCCTGTCAAGGAGATGGCGCGTTTTACTGCGAACGGAGCCTGGGATCGAGCGCGTCCCGCAGCGAGTCCCCGAACAGGTTGAACGCGAACACCGCGAGGCTGATGGCGAAGCCGGGAAAGATCGCCATCCACGGCGCCGATTCGGCGAACTGCACGGCGGCGCCGCGCAGCATGAGGCCCCACGCCGGCGTCGGCTCGGAGACGCCGAGGCCGAGGAACGAGAGCGACGCTTCGAGCAGGATCGCCTGGCCGAGGAAGGCCGTCAGCATGATCAAGTACGGCGCCATCACGTTCGGGAGCATATGCCGCAGGATGATGCGGCCGTGCTTGAAGCCCGCCGCGCGCGCGGCGTCGATGTAGGGCATCTCGCGGATCGAGAGCGCGCTCGAGCGCGCCACGAGCGCGGCGCGCGGGATCATCGGCACCGTGATGGCGGCGATGACGTTCTGAAGACCCGACCCGAGCATGGCCACGACGGCAAGCGCCAGGATGATCAGCGGGAACGACAGGAAGATGTCCATCACGCGCTGGACGATCAAATCGACCTTGCCGCCGAAGTAGGCGCTCGCCACGCCGATGACCGCGCCGAGGGTGGCGCCGACGACCGCGCACGAGAATCCCACCGTCATCGCGGTCCGCGAGCCATAGATGATCCGCGTCAGCACGTCGCGTCCGAACGCGTCGGTACCGAGCCAGTGCGCGCCGTTCGGCGCCGCCAGCATCGCCCCGTAGTCGGTGGCGAGCGGATCGTACGGGGAAATGACGCCGGCGAACGCCGCCACCGCGAGGTTGAGCAGCACCACGGCGGCGCCGATGGCGCCGAGCGGGCGTCGCGCGCAGAACTCGAGGGTGGCCGCGCGCCAGCGCGCCGCCCGCGTGGCCGGCTCGGGAACGTCGACGAGCGTCTCGAGCATCGCCATCAGGAAGGCACGGGCACCCGGGCTGTCGCCACGCCCGTGCCGGCTTCGAGATCGAACGCGGAGTTCATCGGAATCGTATCCGCGGATCGATCCACGCGTACGCGAGATCGACGAGGAAGTTCACGACGATGAACACCGTGGCGACGAGGAGCACGAGGGCCTGCGTGAGCGTGTAGTCCCGGTGCGCGACCGACTCCACGAAGAGCAGCCCGAGGCCGTTGAGATTGAACACCTGCTCCGTCACCACGAGCCCGCCCATGAGGAACGCGAACTCGAGCGCGATCACCGTGAGCACCGGCAGCATCGCGTTCTTGAGCGCGTGCCGCGTCAGGATCAGCTTCTGCCAGAGTCCCTTGGCGCGCGCGGTGCGGATGTAGTCCTCGCGCAGGACCTCCAGCATCGCGGACCGCGTCATCCGCATGGCCACGGCCGAGTAACGGTAGCCCACCGCGAGCGCGGGCCAGATCAGCTGAAGGATGTTCTGCCAGGGATTCACCCAGAGCGGCGTGTACACCATGGGCGGCAACCACTTGAACACGACGAGCAGCACGAGGATGAAGATGATGCCCAGCCAGAACGACGGCGTGGCCAGCCCGGCGATGGAGAACAGGCGCACGACGTAGTCGATCCACGTGTCCTGCTTGAGCGCGGCGACGATGCCCAGGGGGATGGCCAGCGCCACCGCGATCAGCGTGGACAGGAGGGCGAGCTCGAGGCTCAGCGCGAACCGGAGCTTGATCTCTTCGGTGATCGGCGCCCCCGTCCACATCGACGTGCCGAAGTCGAAGCGCGCGAGCCCGCCCATCCAGCCCACGAACTGTCTCCAGAGCGGCTTGTCGAGGCCCAGCCGCGCCCGCTCGATGTCGAGCGTCTCCTTCGAGGCGAACCCACCCTCGCCCGCGAAGCGCAGCTCGACGATGTCGCCCGGGACCACGCGCATCAGGAAGAAAATGAGCACGGCGACACCGATCAGCGTCGGGATCATCAGGAGGACGCGCTTGACGACGTATGTGGTCATGCCAGGTGACACGCGGCGACATGGCCCGGGCTCAGGTCGCGGAGCAATGGTACATCGTGCCGGCACCGCTCGACGGCGATCGGACACCGCGGGTGGAACACGCATCCGCCCGGGGGGTTGAGCGGGCTCGGCACTTCCCCACCCAGCACGATCCGCTCGCGCTTCATCTCCAGCTCGGGATCGGGGATCGGCACGGCGGAGAGCAGCGCGCGCGTATAGGGATGCCGCGGGTCGTCGTAGATCGACTTGCGGTCGGACATCTCCGCGATCTTTCCGAGGTACATCACGACGATGCGGTCCGAGATGTGCCGGACGACCGCGAGGTCGTGCGCGATGAAGAGGTACGTCAGACCGAACTCCGACTGCAGATCCTCGAGGAGGTTGATGATCTGCGCCTGGATCGACACGTCCAGCGCCGACACCGGCTCGTCGCACACGATCAGCGCCGGCTCCATCGCGAGCGCGCGCGCGATCCCCACGCGCTGTCGCTGGCCTCCCGACATCTCGTGCGGATACCGCTGCGCGTGCGCCGGCAGGAGCCCGACGCGCGCGAGCAGGTCTTTCACGCGCGCCGCGCGGGCGGCGGCGCCGCTCACGATGTTGTGGACGGCGATCGGCTCCGCGATGATCTGCCCGACGGTCATCCGGGGATTCAGCGAGCTGTACGGGTCCTGGAAGATCACCTGGACCTTGCGCCGAATGGGCCGGAGCTCGACCTCGCTCAGCGTCGTGAGATCGCGGCCTTCGAAGATGACCGCGCCGCTCGTCGGCCGCTCGAGCTGCAGGATGCAGCGACCGGTGGTCGTCTTGCCGCAGCCCGACTCGCCCACGAGCCCCAGCGTCTCGCCGCGCTCGATCGAGAAGGTCACGCCCTCGACGGCGCGCACGACGCCGCGACCGACGGTGAAGTGCTTCACGAGGTTCTTCACCTCGAGGAGCGCGGTCACGACGTGACCTTCTCGTGCGTGAGGCGATCCGCCTCCCAGCACGCGGTCACGTGGCGCGAGACGCCGTTCTGTCCGACGAGGCTCAGCGGAGGACGCTCGACCGAACAGCGGTCGACGCGGAACGCACAGCGCGGCGCGAACGAGCAGCCGGGAGGCAGCCGCGTGAGGTCGGGCGGCTGGCCGTCGATGGGCGCGAGGCGCCCGCGCCGCGGCTCGTCGAGCCGCGGCACCGAGCGCAGCAGCCCGAGCGTGTAGGGATGACGGGGATTCCCGTAGACCTCACGCGCCGTCCCCCCTTCGACGATCCGCCCCGCGTACATCACGTTCACGCGGTCGGCGTAGCGCGCGACCACGCCGAGGTTGTGCGTGATCATCAACATGGCGGCGCCGAGGCGCCGCGAGAGGTCCTTCATCAGCTCGAGGATCTGGGCCTGGATCGTCACGTCGAGCGCGGTGGTGGGCTCGTCCGCGAGCACGAGCGAGGGGTTGCACGCCAACGCCATCGCGATCATCATCCGCTGCCGCATGCCGCCGCTGAACTGGTGCGGGTACTGGGGAAGCCGCCGCTCCGGATCCGAGATGCCGACCATGGTCAAAAGTTCCATGGCGCGCGCGCGGGCTTGATCGGGTGTCTGCCCCAGGTGGATCTCGAGGCCTTCGGTGAGCTGGCGCCCGACCGTGAGCACGGGGTTGAGCGAGGTCATGGGCTCCTGGAAGATCATCGCGATCTCCCGGCCGCGCACGCGGCGCATCGCTTCTTCGCCGAGCGTCAGGAGATCGCGGCCCTTGAACATCACCTGCCCGCCGGTGATTTGCCCGGCCGGCTGTGAGACCAGGCGCATGATCGAGAGCGCGCTCACGCTCTTGCCGCAGCCCGATTCGCCCACGAGGGCGACCGTCTCGCCTTCCTGCACGTCCCACGACACGTCGTCGACCGCGCGCACGACGCCGTCACGCGTCACGAATTGGGTACTGAGGTTACGGACATCGAGCAGCGTCCCGCCCACGGTGGCGGAGTGTACCACGTCGTGTAAGGCGCTCTGTCGAGGAGGCCGGCTCCGCCCATCCCCTCCGCAATCCGAACGGCAAGCACGGATTGCTTGAGGAAATGGGCGGAGCCGGCCTCCTCGACAGAGCGCCTTACACGACGTGGTGCGTCGCCCACAACCATTGCCAGACGCAGCTCGGTGCTAGAAAGGATTACTTACAGCGGGCGGCGTCGAGGTGCTCGGTGGCCTCGGCGGTCAGCGAGGCGTATTCGCGGCAGACGGCCTCGGCCACGCAGGGCCAGCGGTGCTCGGCGGCCCAGCGGACGCCCTCGCGGCCCATGCGCCAGCCGCGGTCGGGATCGTCGAGGACCGTCTCGATGCGCTCGGCGAGCGCCGTGACGTCGCCTTCCGGCACGAGGAAGCCGGTGACTCCGTCGCGCACCGTCGTGGTGAGGCCGCCGACGCGCGAGGCGATCACGGGGCTTCCGCACGCCATCGCCTCCAGCGCGACCATGCCGAACGATTCGTAGTGCGACGGCAGGAGCGTGACGTCGGCGGCGGCGTAGTAGTCCGGCAAGGCGGGCTGTGCCTGCGCCGTCACGAACTGCACCGCATCGCCGATGCCCAACGCGGCGAGACGCCTGCGCAGGGCCGCCTCGTGTCCATCATGTAGCTCATCGGCGTCACCGCCCACGATCAGGAGCAGGACCCGCCGGCCGCTCGCGCGCACGCGGGCGACGGCATCCAGCAGCGTCTCGAGACCCTTGATCGGGTCGATGCGGCCCACCCAGAGCAGGAGCGGCCCGGGCCCCAACCCGAGCGCGGCCCGCGCGGTCTCACGATCGCGCGGCGCGAACAGGTCGGTGTCGACACCGCAGGGAATCACCGCGACGCGCTCGGGCGCCGCGCCGTAGAAGTGAGTCAGATCCGCGCGCTCGACGACGTTGGCGGCGACGAGCCGGTCGATGTCGGCGACCAGGCGGGACTCCTCGCGGATCCGCACCTCGGGCTCGAGGGCGCCGGCCGTGCGCGCGACGCGGTTCTTCAAGTGGGCGAGCGTGTGGAACATCTGGAGCACGGGCACGCCCCACCGCTCGCGCAGGCGCAGCGCCACCACGCCGGACAGCCAGTAGTGCGCGTGCACGAGGTCGTACTCCACGCCCCGCGCGATCCGCCACGCCTCGACCCCCTCCGCGAACTCGTCGAGGTGCGCGTGCACGCGCTCGCGCGCCAGCGGCGCCTCGGGGCCCGCGGGCAGGTGGACGACACGCACGCCTTCCCCGAATTCGACGACGCGGGGGATGCGGGAATCCTGCGACCGCGTGAAGACGTCGACGGCGACGCCCATTCGCCCGAGCTCGCGGCTGAGCTCGCGCACGTAGACGTTCATGCCGCCCGTTTCCTTGGCGCCGAGCGCGGCCAGCGGGCACGTGTGAACGCTCAGCATGGCGACGCGCAGGCTCACGCGGACGCTCCGCCCGGCCCGATCTGCACGCGGAAGACTTCCTCCGCGGTGGGACCGAACTCGTACTTGTAGCGTTCCTCGCCGCGCAGGAAGTCGAAGCGACGCTTGCCGCGCAGGATCGCGTCCTCGACCAGATGCATGAGCAGGACGAGCCCGGGCGCAAGCGCGGCACGGTCGGGATGAAAGCCCGAGTTGTACAGCCCGACGGTGCCCTCCCACTCCAGCACGACGAACCCGGCCGCCGGGCCGTTCGACAGATCGAGGAACCACAGCGCCGCGCCGCCCGCGGCGGCGAGCTCGCCGACCGCGCGCCGGAAGAACTTTTCCATGCGCGCGTCCATGAAGCGCTCCTTGCCGACGCGCGAGCGCCGGTGGAGATCGAAGAAATCGCCGAAGCGCGTCTCGATCGCTTCCCGGCCCCGCGCCACCGACACGCGGGCATCCGGCATTTCGCGATGGAGGCGGCGCGTCTTGCGCT
>JBGOTH010000184.1:0-6244 GCA_041476345.1 Methylomirabilia bacterium | reverse complement strand
CGTCGCGCGGCGCGGGCTCGCGGTCGGCCTCGCGATGTGCGGCGCGAGCGCCGGCACGTTCGTCATGCCGCTCGTCGCCCAGCTCCTCGTCACCTCCGTCGGCTGGCGCACCGCCTACGTCGTCTTCGGAATCGGCATCGCCGCGACGCTCCTTATCGTCGCGCCGGTGATGCGGCGCGATCCCGAAAGCCTCGGGCTCGCGCCGGATGGCGGCGCGCGGCCGCCGCACGCGACAACCACCGGGCCCGACTCGTGGCCGCTCTCACGCGCTATCCAGAGCCGCGCCTTCTGGATGCTTGCCGCCACGTTTGGCACGACGTGGATACCGGTCTTCATCCCGCTCGTGCATCTGGTCCCGTTCGCGCGGGACCACGGGTACTCGCCCATGACCGCGGCGTGGGTCGTGTCGAGCCTCGGCGCCGGCGCCGTCCTCGGACGGCTCGTGATGGGCGCGGCCTCGGACCGCTTCGGTCGCCGAGCAACCCTGCGGGTCGCACTCGCGCTGCAGGCCTTCGCATGCCTCGGCTTTCTCGTCGCCGCCAACGGGCTCCTCACGCTGCTCGGCGCGTCCGCGCTCTTCGGCTACGGCTACGCGTCCGTCTCCACGCTCTTCCCCGCTCTCGTCGGCGACTTCTTCGGACGCGCGCACGCGGGATCGATCGTCGGCGCGCTCTTCGCGATCGCAGGCTCGACGGGCGGCATCGGGCCGTGGCTCGCCGGCGCGCTCTTCGACGTGACGGGCGGATACACCGTGACGTGGGTGGTGTGCGCGACGCTCAACGCGCTCGCGCTCGCCTTCCTCGCGCTGGCCCGCCCGCCTCGTGAGCGCGGCGTCGCGCTCGCGTAGCGGCCCGTGACCGTCTTCCCAGCAGCACCCCGGCTCGGATTTCCCCACCGCCGTTGGTGGCGAGGGCACGTCCCTCTGGGATGAGAACGGTCGTCGCCTGGCGTCGGGCACGGCGGCGGCGAGCGGGCGAAAAGCGTTATCGCAGGATCTTCGCGAGAAACTCCAGCACGTCCGGTTGAGTGCCGCCGGCGCCGAGCAGGACGAGGACCGCGGCGAGGCTAGCCGAGCCGCTCGTGATCGCGCGTGGAATCACCCAAAGCCGCGACGACCAGCGCGCCCGGCACGTCGACCGGATGCACGCCGCGGCCGTACGCCGCGACGCCGTCGCACAGCCACCCGACGCAGGGAGCGGCCGCCTGTCCGTCGTGCTGGCGCACCTGCTCACGGATGGCGTTCCATTCACGCTCGGCGGCACTGCCGAGCGCACGGTAGCGCGCCGTGCTCTCGAGCGCCAGCACCAGGCTCGCGGGACGCTCCTCGAGCCACTTGAGCGCCGAGCGCGTGGCTTCGACGCTGCCGTGGATCGCCACGTCGGCGTGGTGCTCGGGCTGCATGCCCTCCGCGAGACCAAGGCCCACGAGATACGACCCTTCGAGACATCCCACGCTGGTCAGGGCCGGTGTCGACGACACGCCGAACACGACCGGCGAACTCATCACGCCGCACACCGTGCGCATCTTCGGACCCATCAGCTCGCGCCACGGGGTGAGGAAGCCGGCGGCGGCGGAACCGCTACCGTGCGCCGCGAACGCGAGCGCGATCCCGCGAGGATACCGGCCGCGGAACGGCCAGCCCGACAGCACCAAGCGCGCGGCAGCCTGCGCCGCGTCGCCAAGTCCGAGCCCGCTCCTGGCGGCGACGCCGCTCACCGCACCTTCACCGTTGCTCACGAGGATCACGAGAGCGCCTTCGGTGACGAGACCGCGGTCGGTCAGCAGCGCGGACGCCACGCCCCCCGTGATTCCGACGGGTCCGGCCACACCGCGAATCGCGCGGGTGACGTCGCCGTTCGGCACCGCTGTCGTGACGACAATGGCAAGCTGCGCCGTCGTCCCGTCAAGCTCGGCACGGGCGGTGGTCGCCGCAGCCGCCAGCGCCTCGAGCATGTCCCGGCCTTGCTCGACCCCGACACCGACGTGGAGTGTCGCGCCCGTCGAGCGCGCTGTCGAAAGTGTTTGGAGCATGACCACGAGAAGTGCAGCGGTGGTGCCAAACGCGAGACCCTGAAATTCGCGACGTTAGACCCGATTCTCATGAGGGAGCGATGCCGGGTGGACACTTCGCAGCGGGCAGTTCGGCACGGGCTGACGCTGGTGGGCAGTACGCGGCTGGAGAGCTACAGAATCCCGTATTCCTTCAGGCGACGGTAGATCGTGCGACGGGAGAGCCCGAGAGCGCGCGCGACCGCCTCCTTGTCGTTCCGGAACATGGCGAGCGCCTTGAGGATGAGGTCCTTCTCGACCACGGCGAGCGTGGGCAGGGACCCTGGGGTCTCGGTCGGCATCATCGTCGCGACGGCGCCGCGCGACAGGCTCGGCAGGTCGTTCAGCGAGATCTGCTCGCGAGCCCCCATGGCGAACGCGCGCTCGATGAGATTCTCGAGCTCGCGGACGTTCCCGGGGAAGTCGTACGTGGTGAGGGCCGCGAGCGCTTCCGGCGTGATCCCGCGCACGTCGCGCCGGAACCGCCGGTTGAAACGACGCACGAACAGGTTGACGAGCGCGGGGATGTCGTCACGCCGCTCGCGCAGGGGCGGCAGCTGGATGCGGACGACGTTGAGCCGATAAAAGAGGTCCTGCCGGAACGTTCCTGCGATCATGGCCTGCTCGAGATTACGGTTGGTGGCCGCGATGACCCGCACGTCGACGGTATAGGCCTTCGTCGACCCGACCGGCCGCACCTGCATCTCCTGCAGCACGCGCAACAGCTTCACCTGGAGGCTCGGCGGCAGCTCCGCGATCTCGTCGAGGAACAGCGTGCCTTCGTGGGCGCCGCGAAAGAGGCCGAGCGCATCGGCGTGCGCCCCGGTGAACGCGCCGCGCACGTGGCCGAAGAACTCCGACTCGAGCAGATCGCCCGGGATGGCGCTGCAATTGACCGGGATAAACGGCCCCTTGGCGCGCGTAGAGAGCCGGTGGACTGCTGCGGCCACCAGCTCTTTGCCCGTTCCGCTCTCGCCCTCGATGAGCACGGGCGAGTCGGAGATGGCCACCTTGCCGATGATTTCCTTCACCCGCTCCATCGCCGCCGAGCTACCGATCAGCTCGTTGACCGCGAGCTCCTCGCCGAGGCGCGTGCGCAGCGAGTGCACCTCGCCGCGCAGGAACCGACGCTCCATCATCCGCTGCATCAGGTGATGGAGCTCGTCGAGGATCAGGGGCTTCGAGAGGTAGTCGTAGGCACCTTCTTTGAGGGCCTCGACGGCGGACGAGATCGCGGGATAGCCCGTCATGACGACGACCTCAATCGACTCGTCCGCCTTCTTTATCTCGCGCAGGAGATCGAGCCCGCTCATATCCGGCATGCGGATGTCGGTCATGGCGACCTGAAACACGCCGGTCCTGAGGGCGTCGAGGGCCTCAGAGCCCGTGCTCGCAGTGGTCACGTGGTAGCCCCAGTGCGTCAGGGCCTCGTGAAGAAGCTGAAGAATCGATCGCTCGTCGTCAACCACCAAAACTCGTGGAGCTTCCATTGGCAAAGTTAATGTAGCATGGTGTGGTGTCAATCTGACAAGGATTACCGCACGCTCAGAAGTGCCCGACCTTGCGGCGTAGACACCTCCATGTTAGCGTGAGTGTTGACTTTTTTACCGAGGAGAATTCAAATGGCTGATGCTGCGGTCCACCTGACGGAACAAAATTTCGACGAGGCCCTGGTCGCGAGCCAGGGCGTCATGATGGTGGACTTCTGGGCGGAGTGGTGCGGTCCATGCCGTGCCGTTGCACCTGTCCTCGAGGAGTTGGCGCGCGAGTCTGCGGGCACGATCACGCTAGCCAAGGTGAACGTGGACGAGAATCCGGGGCTGGCGGCTCGTTTCGGCATCCGGTCAATCCCGACGATTCTCTTCGTCAAGCAGGGCAAGGTCGCCGACCAGGTGATCGGCGCCGTGCCAAAGGTCCAGCTCAAGAAGAAGCTGGACGCGCTCGCCTGAGCGCGAGCCCGGCATCAGTTCCGCCGGCACACCGATCCCGTCGCTCTCGCCGTCCCGTGACGAGTTCCGGGAGCTCGCGGAGCGGGGCAATCTCGTCCCCGTCTTCGCCGAGCTCCCCGCGGATCTCGACACGCCGCTCTCGGCCTACCTCCGCCTGCGTCCGGGCCCGTACTCGTTCCTGCTCGAATCAGTTGAGGGCGGCGAGACGTGGGCACGCTATTCGTTCCTCGGGACGGAGCCGCGACTCGTCCTGACGGCCAAGAACGACCGTCTGACGCTCCGCCACGCGGACGGCCACACCGAGCGACTTCCCGATGGCAATCCGCTCGACGCGCTCCGGGATCTTCTCCGCCGCTTCCGACCGGTCGCCGTCCCCGGCCTGCCGCGCTTCCAGGGCGGCGCCGTCGGGTTCCTTTCCTACGACATGGTGCGGCACATGGAGCGGCTGCCGAGCCGCGCCAAAGACGACCTCGGCCTCGCGGACGCCGTCTTCCTCTTCACCGACACGCTGCTCGTATTCGACAACCTCCGGCATCGCCTGCTCGTGATCGCCGACGCGACGATCGAGGAGCGGACGCCGGCGGCGCTCGACCAGGCGTACGATCGCGCGGCGGTGCGCATCGGCATGACGCTCGCCAAGCTCGCGCGGCCCGCGCGCAGGAGCACCCCGTTGACGCTCGCGCCTCCCGCCCCGCTCGTGGAGTTGGGCGAGGACGGCTTCACGTCGACGATGGACGAGCCGGCCTTCAGCAATGCCGTCCGGCGCGCGAAGGAATACATCGCGGCCGGCGACGCCTACCAGATCGTCGTCTCCCGGCGGCTCGACTGCCGTCTCGACGCCGATCCGTTCACCGTGTATCGCGCGCTGCGCACGATCAATCCTTCGCCCTATCTGTTCTTCCTCCGGCTCGGCAAGACGACCATCGTAGGCTCCTCGCCGGAAGTGCTCGTCCGCGTCGAGGGCGATCGCGTGGACCTGCGCCCGATCGCGGGTACGCGGCCGCGCGGGGCCACCGAGGCGCAGGACAAGGCCATCGAGGAGGACATCAAGCAGGATCCGAAGGAGCGCGCGGAGCACGTCATGCTGGTCGACCTCGGACGCAACGACGTCGGCCGCATCGCGGAGCTCGGCTCCGTGAAGGTGACCGAGTTCATGGGGATCGAGAAGTACTCGCACGTGATCCACCTCGTGAGTCACGTGGTGGGCAAGCTCAAGAGTGGCGCCGACGCCCTCGACGTCCTCCAGGCTTGCTTCCCGGCGGGAACCGTGTCGGGCGCGCCGAAGATCCGTGCGATGGAGATCATCGACGAGCTCGAGCCGACCCGGCGCGGGCCGTACGCCGGGACCGTCGGCTACATGTCGTACTCCGGCAACCTCGACTCCTGCATCACCATCCGCACCGTCGTCTGTCACGGCGGGCGGGCGTCGGTGCAGGTCGGCGCGGGCATCGTGGCCGACTCCGATCCCAAGGCGGAGTGGCTGGAGACGGTCTCGAAGGCGCGCGGGCTCGTGCTCGCGCTGCGCATGGCCGCCGCCAGCGTGCGCGCATGATCCTCATCATCGACAACTACGATTCGTTCACCTACAACCTCGTCCAGTACCTGGGCGAGCTCGGCGCCGAGATGCGTGTCGTGCGCAACGACGCGGTGTCCGTCGACGACGTGGTCGCGATGCGCCCCGAGCGCATCGTGATCTCACCCGGCCCCGGAACGCCGGACGATGCGGGCATCTCGCTCGACGTCATCCGTCGCCTCGGCGCCACCACTCCGCTGCTCGGCGTCTGCCTCGGCCACCAGTCCGTCGGCCAGGCCTACGGGGCCACCGTCGCGCGCGCACGCACACAAATGCACGGCAAGACATCCGAGATCCGCCACGAAAGCGTCGGCGTCTTCGCCGGACTCTCGAACCCGTTCACGGCCACCCGCTATCACTCGCTGGTCGTGCTGAAGGACACGGTGACGCCCGACCTCGAGATCACCGCGTGGGCCGAGGACGGCGAGATCATGGGCCTGCGCCACCGGCGCCATCCGGTGCAAGGCGTGCAGTTCCACCCGGAATCGATCCTCACCCTCGAAGGCAAGCAGCTCCTCTCGAACTTCCTCAAGTCATGATCGGGGAAGATGATCTAGTCAGAAGGATCCGGGCCGCGACGGCGGCAGATCGCGACGGCGTCGTCGTCGGGATCGGTGACGACTGCGCCGTGCTGGAGACGACGCCCGGCACGCGGCTCATCGCGAAGACCGAT
>JBGOTH010000183.1:0-6257 GCA_041476345.1 Methylomirabilia bacterium | reverse complement strand
GGGCGTGCGCACGATCGGCGTGATGCCCACCCGCTCCGCCGCCATGACCATCAGCTGCACGTCGCGCAGGTCGAAGCTCGTGTGCTCCATGTCGATGAAGGCGGCGTCGAAGCCGGCGTGCCCGATGATCTCGACGATCTGGGCATCGGCGATGCCGCCCACGTACGTGCCCAGCGCGAGACCACCCTCGCGCAGGATCTTCTTGACGCGATTCGTCTGCATGAACGCCTCCTAGGTAGTCTTCCGCTCGCGCACGCGCCGCGCGGGATCAGCCTCCGCGAGCACCGTCGCCGGCTTGCCGGTGTGGAGATAGTCGGCGAGCAGCTTCCCGGCCATCGGCCCGCGTCCGAAGCCGGAGGACGCGAGCCCCGTCACGATCCAGAGATTCTCACGTTCCGCGATGCGGCCGATGATCGGCTTGCCGTCGAGCGGGAACGGCATGAGCCCCGCCCACGTCTCGGCGATCGGCAGCCCCGCGAGGAACGGCAGCACGTCGATCGCGTGGTTGCGATTCACCGAGATGCCGGCAGGATCGGGCGTCACAGTCTCCCCCACCAGCTCGCGATCGCCGCCGAAGATGATCTCGCCGTTCTTGCGCTGGCGGCCGTAGAGGTGACGCGTCACGCGCACGCCGGCGCGATGCGTGAGATCGGGCGGCGCGCCGCCGCGGTCGCGATGCCACGCGAGCGGCGACTCTGCCGCGGAGATCGTCTGGAAGACGCTCGGCGGTGCCGGCGCCGTCCTCCACATCTGGCCGCGCACGGGCACGATCGGGATGTCGAGGTCCAGCATCGCGCCGATCTTCGCGCACCACGCGCCCGCGGCGATGACGACGGCGCCCGCCACGACGTCGCCGTGCGACGTGCGCACCGTGTAACCGCCGGCGGCACGTGCGGCGATCGCGGTCACTTCATGATCGGTCAGCACGCGCGCTCCGCGGCGCTCCGCGACCCGTGCGAACGCCCGCGTCGCCTTGCGCGGATCGGCGTTCGAGCGCAGCGGCGCGTACAGCGCGCCGAGCAGCTTCGGCGACAGGCCGGGCTCGTGCGCGCGCGCCTCGCGGATCGACAGGAGCTCGACGGTGTGCCCGCGCTTCTTCAGGGTGGCGACCCGTTCGCGCTCGTATTCGTATTGCTCCGGCGTGTGGATCGCCTGCATCCCGCCCGAGCGGCGCAGCTCGATGTCCTCGCCGTGCTCGAGCTGGACGTCTTCGAAGATCTGGACGCTGCCCGCGGTCAGCGTCACTTGCAGGTCGGGCGCGTCGCCCCATCCGTACGAGTCGATGCCGCCCATGTTCACGCCGGAGGCGCATGATGCGATGTCTCCACGCTCGAGCAGGGCGACACGCCGGCCGTACCCGGCCAGGTGATAGGCCGCGGACGATCCGGCGATGCCGCCGCCGATCACCAGCGCCTCCGTGTCCATCACCCGGTTAGACGGGCACAATCGCAACGTCCACTTCTCTCGCGAGTAGGGCAAAGTCCTTCACGTTGGCCGTGACGACGGTGGCCCCGTGGCGACGAGCGGTAAGCGCAATCAGCGCATCGTTCTGGAAGTCGCGGCGCCTGCCCTTGCCCCAATGCTGGGCATCCCCGATCCGTCGGATCAGCTCTCCTGCGTTCCACCAGTCCGTCAGGGTCGGTTCCCACTGGACCGCCGCGAGCCGATACAACGTCTCGACCAGGCGCTGAGCCTCACGGGTTCGAGCTCCCCGTCGCAACTCGGACAGCACCACGGCCGAATGCCGGATGACGAAGGCCTGCCGCAGCGCGGCGAGGGATTCCTCGTAGAGCCCTCGCTCCCAGTGCCCGATGTATACGCTGGTATCGAGGACGGCCCACCGCATGGCTACGGAGTCTTCACGCTTCCGGGCCGGAGGATTCGCCGGCTGCTCTGCATGAACCGCCAGAACTCTTCCATCTCGGCGATTCGGTCCACGGACGCCCGGACGACTTCGGCGTCCGTGGCAACCCCCAGGAGCCTCTTCGCCCGCCTCAGTGCCCGCGTGTCCACGAAGAAAGACTTCCGCGTCAAGGTGTCCCGTCGCATGGCGGCCTCCAGGCACTGAAGCATACCTCACCATTCGAACAGGCATACAAGCGAACGATGGGGACGCACCGAGCGCAGCGGCGTGGGGTGGTACGCGGCGGCGGCACCCGCGATGCCGCCGCCGGTGTTGACGTTCCCGCCAGGCTATTTCGCCTTCTGGGCCCACTCGGGGTGATACTCGATGCCGAGCGACTTCATCTCGGCGAGCTTCTCGCCCCACGCCGCCTTCTGCTTGTCGCGGCCGCGCCGCTCGGTGATCTTCTCCCACTCGGCGTAGGCGCTGTCGAGCGCGTCCTTCGGCGACTTCCGCTTGGCGAGCGCCTCCGTGATCTCGAACGAGAGCTTCCGCTGGTACTCGTCAGCGGCCGGAATCACCGGATCCGGCACGAGGAACGGGAAGCTCGCCTCGATCGCGTCGAGGTACTTGTCGGCGTCGGGGAACGCCTTGCGGAAGATCGGCGAGCGCAGGTGGGACACGCGCCACGGATCCATGATGGTCTTCGCGTCCATGACGATCTTGAGGCTCTGATCCGGAAGCGAGATGAACTCGAGCACCTTCATCGTCACTTCCTTCTTCTTCGAGTACTTCGACACCGCCATGCCGCGGCCCGGCGTGATGGCCGGCCGGTGGATGACCTTGCCGTCGATCTCCGCCCCAGGGACGAGGCCGAAGCCAGCCTTGCCCGCGATGACCGACTCGTCCCGGTTGCCCACGCGCTTGCCCGCGGACGTCCACGAGTAGAGGAGCGGGACCTCGCCCTTCACCAGCATCGTCTTCGGCTCCTCGGATTCGAAGAGCAGAACACCCGGCGGGTAGTACGGCATCGTCTTCACCATCTCGTCGAGCGCGCGCAGGGCGGCCGGCGTGTTGATGAGCGGCTTCATGTTCGCGTCGAAGTACTGGCCGCCGTACGAGAAGAACCGGGAACGCCACCAATGGTACGAGTAGCCGCTGCCCGAGGGTTTGTAGGACGCGCCGGCGCCGAAGAGCTTCCGGTCGGAGCCGTCCCAGCCCCAGCCGTGGAAGAATTCCGCGGCGTTGTCCCACTGCTTCCAGGTCTGCGGCGGCTTGAGATCGTAGCCGTACTTGGTCTTGAACTTCTTCTGGTTATCCGGACGCTCGAAGGCGACCTTGTTCCAGTACATGATGTGGATGTCGCCGTCGTACGGCATGCTCACGAGCTTGCCCTGCCAGCGCAGCATGACCTTCGCGAACACGGGGACGATGTCGTCGACGGCGAAGTCGAGCTTCAGCTTCTCGATCCACGGCTCCAGCGGCTCGAAGTGCCGGCCGTAGTCGGGCATGTTCGACGGGCCGAACATCACGAGGTCCCAGGGGCTGCTGCCCCCGTTGAACTCGAGCAGCGTCTTCGAGACGAAGGCGTCGAGCGGGATCACTTCCGTCTCGATCTTCACGCCCAGCTTGTCGTAGAGGTCCTTCTCGATGAGCGACAGCGAGTACTTGACGTACTCGGCGTTCACCACGGCGCGGATGGTCTGGCCCTCGTACGGCCGCGCGGCGCCGGCGACCGGCACGTGCGCGCCGAGGAGGGCCGCGAGACCGACGAGCATCGAGGCAACGACGATCAGGAGCAAAGCACGACGCATGGGAGCCTCCCTAGCCTTTCGTTCCACCGAGTGCCAGACCCTTCACGAGATACCGCTGGAGCATGAACGCCACCGCGAACGCCGGCAGCACGCCGAGCACGACCGAGGCCGACGCTTCGCCGTAGAACATGTCGGTGCCGCCGGAGGTGAACGACGTGACCAGCACCATCATCGTCTTCGTTTCGATGCCCGTGAGCACCACGGCGAACAGGAACTCGTTCCACGTGGCGATGAAGGCGAACAGCGCCACCACCGCCATCCCCGGCGCGATGATCGGCACGACGATCCGGACGAGCGCGCGCAGGCGGGAGCAGCCGTCGATCATCGCGGCCTCTTCGATCTCCACCGGGAAGTCGCGCAGGAAGCCCACGAGGAGCCACACGGCGAACGGGACGTAGAGCACGGTGTAGACCATGACGAGTCCGAGGTAGCTGTTCGTGAGCCCGAGCATCTTGAACATGACGTAGATCGGGATCAGGAGCGCGATCGCCGGCAGCATCCGGAGCACGAGCAGGAAGATCGACAGGAGCCCGCCGCCGAAGCGCCAGCGCGCGATCGCGTACGCGGTAGGCAGGCTCACCACGAGCGCCGCGAACATGCTCAGCGTGGAGATGACCATGCTGTTCGCGAAGTACCGCGCGCCGCTCGAGCGGGTGAAGAGCGCCACGTAGTGCGTGAGCGACGGGTCCGAAGGGATCCACACGGGCGGGAAGGCGAAGAAGTCCTCGTTGCCCTTGAGGGACGTGGTCACGATCCAGAAGAACGGGCCCAGGAAGAAGAGGAGGGCGACGAGGAGCCCGGCATACGTGAGCGCCTGCCCGAGCACCCGCCGCACGCGGAAGCGCGGCGCCCGCCGGGCGGCGACCTGCGGGTGCGCGATGGCGACGGCCATCAGGCCGCCCGCGCCTCGCGCAGGCGCTGCACCCAGAGGAAGAGCAGCGTGAGGACGAGCACCCCGCCGACGATCACGTACGACAGGGCGGCCGCGTAGCTCATGCGGAAGTCCTTGAAGCCCGCGAGGTACGTCGTGAAGGCCACGGTCTCCGTGCTGCTCCCCGGTCCGCCGTACGTCAGGACGAAGATCAGCCCGAAGAGCTTCGTCAAGTCGATGAGGCGGATCATCACGCCGACGACCATCGTGAACTTGAGGAGGGGCAGCGTGATCGACCAGAAGCTCTGCCACGCGGTGGCGCCGTCCGCCTTCGCCGCGTCGTACAGCTCCTGGGGGATCGACTGGATGCCGGCGAGGAGGACCAGCATCATGAACGGCGTGTTGTGCCACACCTCGACGAGCACGACCGACGTGATGGCGAGCGCGGTGGACGCGAACCAGTCGAAGTAGACGTCGATCAGGCCCAGCTGGCGCCCGAGGTTGTTGATGGCGCCGAACTTGACGCCGAACATCATCCGCCACGCCATCGCCGCCATCACCGGTGACACCATGGCCGGAATGGCCAGCAGCGCGGTGATGATCGGCCGGCCGCGGCCGACGCGCGCGAGGAGCAGCGCGAGCGCGAGGCCCAGCGCCAGCTCGGCCGCGAGCGACGGCGCGATGATGACGGCCGTGTTCCACACGGACCCGAGGAAGCGCTGATCCTTGAAGAGCGCTTCGACGTAGTTCTGCGCCCCCACGTACTGGTAGTCGGGCCCGACGGACAGGTCGAAGTTCTGGAACGAGAGCCAGAACGAGTACGCGAGGGGAAACACGATGATGAGCGCGATGAGCGCCAGCGACGGCGAGGCGAACGCCAGCGGCTCCCACTGCTTGCGCTTCAGAGCGCGGACCGCCAAGCGCATCGTGGCGAGACTCTGCGCTCGGTCCCCAGCCTTGTCAAGACAACGCGCGATCGATGAAGGCTATGCTGCGGGGCGTGACCGCTCCGTCCACGCCTCGCGATTCGCCCTGGCTCGTGATCGTGACCGTCTGGCTCACGCTGGGTGTCGCCTTCGGGCTGATGTTCTCGTTCTCCGTGTTCCTCGTGCCGCTCCTCGAAGAGTTCCGATGGTCGCGTGGAGTCGCGGCGGGCGCGTTTTCTCTCTCGGCCGTCGTGCAGGGATTGCTGTCGCCGGTCATCGGGGCGCTGGTCGATCGCGTGGGGCCACGCCGCGTGATCCTCGGCGGCGCCGTCATCCTCGGATTCGCGTGCCTGCTCGGCAGCCGGATCACCGCTCTGTGGCACCTCTATCTGGTGACGGGCGTGCTCGTCGCCGTCGGCGTGTGCGCGGTGGGCTGGATCGCGACGGCTGCCCTCCTCGCCCAGCGGGCCGCGCACCGGCAGGCGCGCATGATGGGCCTCGCCTTCTCCGGCATGGGCGTGGGCATCCTGACGGTAGGGCCGCTCGCGCAGTGGCTCATCTCCGCGCACGGCTGGCGCGACGCGTACCTGGCGCTCGGCGTCGGCACGCTCCTGTTCCTGGTGCCGCTGGTGTGGTTCGGCGCGCGTGAGGCGCCACGCGCACCGGCGGGCTCGGCGACCCGCGCCGCGGATCCTTCGGGCGACGGCGGCGTCAGCGTGCGCGCGGCGCTCGCCACGCGCCCGTTCTGGGCGCTCTTCTTCGCGTACTGCTGCACGCCGCTCGCCGTCTTCACGGTCGTCACG
>JBGOTH010000182.1:0-6279 GCA_041476345.1 Methylomirabilia bacterium | reverse complement strand
CCGTCTGGCGTGACCGGAACCGCGTGAGCAGCGAAAGCGTGATCGCCGGCGCCGGCACGTCGAGGTCGATCGCCTCCTGCACCGTCCAGCGGCCTTCGCCGGAGTCCGCGACCCAGCCTTTGATCTTCTCGAGGTCCGGGTCCTTCTCGAACGCGCGCACCGCGAGTTCGTTGAGCCACGAGCGCACCACGCTGCCTTGCTGCCAGAGATTCCCGATCGCGGCCAGGTCCAGACCGGGGAAGTTCTTCGACGCGTGCAGGATCTCATAGCCCTCGGCGTACGCCTGCATCATCGCGTACTCGATTCCGTTGTGGATCATCTTCACGTAGTGTCCGCTGCCGGCGGCACCCGTGTGCAGGAAGCCGTCCGGCGGCGCCAGCGTGGTGAACACCGGCATGAGGCGCGCGACGACCTCTTTCTCGCCGCCCACCATCAGGCAGTAGCCGTTCTCGAGACCCCAGATGCCGCCGCTCGTCCCCGCGTCGACGTAGTGGATGCCGCGCGGCTTCAGCGCTTCGGCGCGGCGCACGTCGTCGGTCCACTTCGAGTTGCCGCCGTCGATGATGGTGTCGCCGGGCGCCATGCGCGCCGCGAGGTCGTTGATGGTCGACTCCGTCGCCGCGCCCGCGGGCACCATGACCCACACCGCGCGTGGCGGTGTGAGCGTGGCGACGAGCGCTTCGAGCGACGTGACGGCTTTGCCGCCGCCTTTCGCAACGGCGGCACGCGCGGCCTCCGCCGGATCGTAGCCGACGACTTCGTGCCCCCCGCGGAGGAGCCGCGTCACCATGTTGCCGCCCATCCGGCCGAGACCGACGAACGCGATCTGCATCAGGGCACCTGTCCTTGACGGTCGAGGGCGGTGGTGAGACGCGCGAGCGCCTCATCCGGCGCGCCGTCGAGAGGAAGCCACAGGACGCGCCGCTGGGCCGCGCGCAGGGTGGCGAGGTCGCCGAGCGCCTGCGCCATCTCGAGCGTGGCGAAGCCGAAGCGCTCAGCGGGAATGGGCAGGTCCTCGTGCTGCGTGGTGAAAATCACGAGGATCGGCGAGGGCGGCCCGCCCTTGTGGAGCTGGCCGGTCGAGTGCAGATAGCGCGGGCCGTAGCCCACGGTCGTCGCGCACCGCGTGTGGTCGCGCAACAACGTTCGCAGGCGCTGGAGGGCTGCCGTCGTCGCGTCGCGCGGCGTCAGATACGCGAGCAGCGCGATGTAGTCGCCCGGGCGTGATTCCTTCAGCACACGCGCCAAATCGTCCACGCGGTCCGCCGGCGCTGCGGGCAGCCGGCTCGTCGCGTGGAACGTCGCGAGCGCCGCGTTCGTGGCCGCCTTTGCCTGCGCGACGTTCGGCTCGTCGAACGGGTTGAGACCGAGCACGATGCCCACCGCCGATACCGCTACTTCCCACCGGAAGAACTCCGCGCCAATGTCGTACGCATCCCCGAGCGTGAGCCGCAGCACCGGATGCCCCGCAGACTCGAGCGCGGCCGTGGTGGCCTCCATCGAGTTGTCGCGGCCGAGGCGGATCGCCACGAAGACGCGGTCGGCCCCGTACACGTCGGGCGAGCCCGGAGGCTCGTTGTTGATGACGACGAGACCCTTGCCGCGTTTGCCGGTCGACTCCGTGAGCAACTGCTCCAGCCACGCGCCGAGCCCCTGCGCGCCGGGCGACATGAGGAACGTGAGCTTGTCTCGGCCGGCCTGCGCGAGTCCGCCCAGCGCGGCGCCGAGACGAAGGCCCGGGTTTTCGACCACGGGCACGTCGGGTCCGCATCGCGCCGCCATGTTCGCGGCGCGATCGAGCAGGCGTGCGAGATCGACGCCGATCAGCGCCGCCGGGACCAGGCCGAAGAACGACAGCGCCGAGAAGCGCCCGCCGATGCGCGGATCGTTCAGGAACGTGCGGCGGAAGGAGGCCTCGGTGGCGAGCGTCTGCAACGGCGTGCCCGGATCGGTGATCGCGACGAAGTGCGCGCCGGCGTTTGTCGTCGCGCGCTCCATCTCGGCGCGGAAGAAGCGATAGAGCGTGAGCATCTCGGTCGTCGTGCCGGATTTCGACGAAACGAGGAAGAGCGTGCGCGCGAGCGTCACGCGCGCGGCCGTCGCGCGGATGGCGCCGGGATCGGTGCTGTCGAGCACGGTGAGCCGGGGATGACCGGGCGCCGCGCCGAACGCGGACTGCAGCACTTCCGGCGCCAGGCTCGAGCCGCCCATGCCGAGCAGCACGACGTCGGTGATGCCGTCCGCGCGGACCTCCGCGGCGAAGCGCTGGAGATCAGCCACGTGCGGCAGCATCACCTCGTGCGAGCGGAGCCAGCCGAGCCGGTTGGCGACGTCCGACTGCACCGACGCGTCGTCGGTCCAGAGGCGGACGTCTTCACCCCACAATCGCTTCCCCGCCTCGAGCGAGTCGAGACGCGCGAGCGCTGCCTGCACGCCGGCGTGCTGTGCCGGCATGTCCGTGTCGTCGCCGAAGATCTCGGCACGCTCGAGGGCGAGTAGTTTCGCGAGGCGGCGGCGGTGACGTGCCGCGCCCGAGAAGCGCGCGGCGAGAAACTCGCGCGTGAGCCGGATGGCGAGGGTGACGTCGACGACCCTGGCGCCGAGGCAGATCACGTTGGCGTCGTCGTCCTCGCGGCACTGCTTCGCGGTGAACATGTCATGGCAGAGGGCCGCGCGCACCCCGCGCAGCTTGTTGGCCGCGATGGCCACGCCGGCGCCGCTGCCGCAGATGAGCACGCCGGCGTCCGCGCGGCCGTCGCGCACCGAGACGCCGACCGCGCGCGCGAAATCGGGATAGTCGGCGGCGGCGGTTGAATTCGTTCCGAGGTCGGCGACGGCGTGGCCGTCCGCTTCGAGTGCGCGGATCATCTCCGCTTTGTAGGGGAATCCGGCGTGATCGCAGGCGACGGCGACGCGCATGGTTACCGCGGGAGGAGCGACGCCGCGGCCTCGTCGAGGAACCAGCGGAGCTCGCCGTCGGATGGGCTCACCATCGTGGCCGGAAGGGACGCCTTGTCCGTGAGCACACTCTTCATCACCTTCGCTTTTTCCGGGCCCGCGATCAGCACGAAGACGTGCGCCGCGGCGTTGATCACCGGAAACGTCATCGTGATGCGCTCGGGGATCGCCGCCGCCGCCGCGTGCACCGCGACCACCGGACGGGAGACCTCGCGCATGGCAGGAGAGCCGGGAAAGAGCGAGGCGGTATGGCCGTCGACACCCACGCCGAGCAGCACGAGGTCGAGCCGCGGCATGCCGTCACGGCGCTCCGCGCACGCTTTGCCGAGGCTTGCGCCGTATTCGACGGCGGCGGCCTCGGAATCACGCGCATCTCCGTGAATCCTGAACACGCTGTCCGGCGAGAGCGGGACTTTCTCGAGCAAACGGTCGTGTGCCATGCGGAAGTTCGACTCCGGGTGGTTCGGCGGCACCATCCGCTCGTCACCGAAGAACACCCGCGTGTGATCCCAGGGCAGCGCGCCGATGTAGGGCGCCTGCGCGAGCCGCGTATACGTGGACGCGGGCGTGGCGCCTCCGGCGAGGGCGATGGTGAAGAGGCCGTGGTCCGCGACCGCGGCCCGCGCCACCTTCAGGATCGCGGCGGCGGCGGCTTCGGCAAGAGCCGCGGGATTGGCGACGCGGACGATCTGCGGTGCGATGCCCATGCTCAGATCATACCCGGTCGTCCAGCGCCTGTTGTCGTGCGAGTGCCACGCGGTAACGTGCATGCCGCGCGGGATCGGGGGTGACGACATCGCCGAGCGGTCGGCGCGCGTCCTCGACATCCGGGATCACGCCGAGCGCCTGGAGCGCCAGCAGCGCCGCGCCGCGGCTGGTTGCCTCGCTCTCCGGTGACCAGTGGATCGGGTGCCCGAACGCATCGGCGATCATCCGTCGCCACGCGGGCGACCGTCCGAGGCCGCCGCCGGAGGCGACGATGACGTGCTCGCGCTCGGCGGCGGGCGTGACGAGCTCGTAGACGAGCGCCAGGCGCAACGCGATGGCTTCCATCGCCGCCTGGACCAGCGCCAGCGGCACGACGTCCAGCGTGAGCCCCGCGATGACGCCGCGCCGGCCGGTGCGCCAGCCCGGCGCGCGCTCGCCCGCGAGAAACGGCAGGACGGTCACGCCGTGGCCGTCGGGGACGCAGTCCACCAGTGCGCGCTCGATCTCGTCATCGCCCGGCAGTCTGAGCGTGTCGCGACACCACGCGTAGACGTTGCCGCCCTCGGAGGTCGCGCCGCCGACGATCGCCAGGCTCCGATCGACGCGATAGCGCCAGAGCCCGCGCACCGCCGCGCCGGGCGTCCGCGTCACGACGCGCAGCGCGGCGGATGTGCCGAGGTTGAGCGCGATGCGCCCTGGGTCGGTGCAGTCGGACCCCACGTTGCTGGCGACGCCGTCGCCGACCGCGGGAAACCACGGCACGTCGCGAAAGCGCGGCCAGCGCCGCGCCCACGGGCTCTTCAGCCCGCGCTTCGGCTGATCGCGATCGACGAGCGGGAAGAGCTGCGCTTGCGTGATCCCGGCCGCCGCCAACGCCTCCGCGTCCCACGCGCACGCGGACTGATCGAAGAGCCCGGTGCCGGAGGCCATCGCGATGCTCGTCGCCGCGTCGCCGAACAGCGCGGTCTCGAGGAGCTCGCCGAACGATCCCCACCGCACCACGCGGGTCATCACGTCCGGGTGCGCGCGCGCCATCCACCGCAAACGCGACGGCCAGTAGGACGTGTGAAGGTGACAGCCCGTGCGCGCGTGCAGGGCGCGCTCGTCGAGCGCGCCGCGGAGGAGATCGGCCTCGGCGGCGCTCCGCGTATCGGCCCACATCGAGATCGGCCCGGCGGGTCGACCACTCGTATCGAAGCCGAGCAGCCCGTGCCAGAACGTGGTGACGCCGACGCCCAATACCGCCAGGCCCTGCGTGCCGGCGTGGACCGCGTCGAGGCACGCGGCGACCGCGTCGAAGATCGCCGCGGCATCGTGCTCGACGCCGCCGTCCGCGGTGAGACGCGGCTCGTAGGGAATCTGGTGAAAGCGGCCCGCGAGCGCTTCACCGCGTGTGTCGAAGAGGGCGGCGCGCGCCGACGAGCTGCCGACGTCCACTGCGACGACGACGGAGTCCATGAGCGACCCCCATAGTAAGATGTCCGCATGCCAGAGGAGTGGGAGATCCTGACCGTGCGCGGGCTCGCCGCGACCGACGAGCGCGCCGAAGAGTTCACCGGCACCCTCGTCATCCACAAGACCGGCAGCAGCGAGCCGGTGGAAAACGTGACCGTGCGCGTCAAGCGCTCGATCGTGCGCGAGCTCTCGGAATCGCTCGGCCGCTTGCTCACCCGCTCGACCGGATTCGTGAGACACGGACGTTGACCGGGGGGGCTCGGGGGGGCCGCCTCGAGCCAACCCGATTCCAGAGGAGATTGCCATGGCCAAGATCCGCGTCCTGAGCCCGGTCGGCGTCGCCGCCGCCGAGGCCTTCGCCGTTCCCGCGCTGCCCCGCGAATGGGCGGGGCTGACGGTGGGCTTCCTCGACAATACGAAGTCGAACTTCGATCGGCTCACCGCCGAGATGGGTGAGCTGCTGCGCACCCGCTACGGGGTGAAGCAGGTGATCCACCGGCGCAAGGCCAATGCGTCCACGCCCGCTCCGCACGAGCTGATCGCGGAGATGGCGAAGGAGTGCGACGTGGTCTTCGCCGGCTCCGCTGACTGAGGGAGCTGCACGTCGTGGAGTCTCCACGACTCGATCGAGATCGCGAAGGCCGGCACGCCGTCCGGACTGATCGGCACCAGCGCGTTCCAGCGGTTGGCCGTCGGTGAGATGACATCCCTCGGGGTCACGGGCCTGCTGTTGCTCATGGTCGATCACCCGCTGGGCGGCGAGCGGCCCGAAGGCGTGGCGCGCCGCGCGCATCAAGCGGTGGAGCAGCTCGTCGGGATCGCCGGCCTCCAGTGAGCAAAGACATTTGATCGACGTCCTCGAGCTCGACGACAGCCCTGAAGCCGTTCTCGCGGAGTTCTGCAAGCGCGAGTGGTGCGACGGCTTGCCGATCGTGCCGCCCACCGAAGATCGCGTCCGCGCGATGCTGGGCGGACGCGCCGGCGCGAAGTCGCTCGGGCCGATGGCGCCGCTGTGGCGGCTGGCCACCCAGGAGAAGCTCGCCGTCAACGCGGTGATGGCCGGCTGCGAGCCCGGATACTTGCCGGTCGTGATCGCGGCGGTGGAAGCGGTGGCTGCGCCCCAGTTCAACCTGCAGGGTATCCAGGCCACGACGAACT
>JBGOTH010000181.1:0-6281 GCA_041476345.1 Methylomirabilia bacterium | reverse complement strand
GACTTCGATGACGAGGAGCACGTCCGACGTCGTCGCGCCCTGGCGCACGTACGAGCGCGGGCGCAGGAGCGCGAGATCCGGCTGAGGCTTGGAGCGTGGCGGCACGCGAACCGGGCCCTGCACCCACACCCGAGCCCGGTCGCCCACCGCGTTCACCAGCAGATGGTTCAGGTTCGCCACGAACGCCGCATGCGGGTTGCCGATCGGGCTCATCTCGACGATCTCGCCTTCGATGAGCTCGACGCGATCGTCCTGTGTGAGGATGCCGGTCTCCGCCATACGCTCGTATTCTTCGATGGTGAAGCGCCGCCGTTCGCGTTCGATGTCGACCGCCATGCTGCACCTCCGTCGTCAGTATATGCGTCGTCCACGATGGCGTCTCGTTCCTCGTTGCGAATGCTAGGTCGGCGGACGGACGCGCGAAATGCCGTGAAATGGATACGCCGTCACGGTTGCGTGACGCGGCGTGGTGAATGATACGATCGCGTGCATGGGGACACTCGAGGGGCGCGTGGCGGCCGCGATGAGGCGCGGGCTCGCGGCACTCGTGGCCGTCGTGCTCGTCTGGCCGGCCCTCGCGGTGGGCGCCGTCGCGACGTCGCGGATCGATCCGACGCTCTTGAAGGCGGTGGTGAGAATCATCGTCAAGAAGAGCAATCGGTCGTTCGTCGGCACGGGATTCGTCGTCTCCCGCGCGCCCGAGGATCGCCCGGACGAGCGCAGCTACTATCTCGTCACCAACAAGCACGTGATCGGAGACTGGAACGTCTTCGACGCCGACTTCCGCGAGTACGTCGAAACACTCGAGGTGACGTTCTTCCGCGACGGCGCCGCGTCGCCGCCGGTGGCGATCCGGATCACCGATGCGAGAGGCGCGCTCGACGTGACGGCCGTGCGCCCGCATCACAACCCCGTGGTGGACGTCGTGGTCATCGCGCTCACGCAGGACGTTCTGGGCTTTTCTCCCTCCACGCTGGTCAGCTTCGACCTCTCCTACATGCTGCGATCCTCCGGCGTCACCACCCTGCTCGCCGGCTTGGGTGACCAGGTGTTCGCAGTCGGCTATCCGAAAGGCGTCAGCTCGCACACGATGCCGTATCCGATCGCCAAGGTGGGCTACCTCGCCACCCAGCCGGGTCCGTCGTTGACCTTCGACGTCCGCGGCGAGAATCGGCTCAGAAAGCCCGCGACCCTGAAGCTCACCGGCACCCTCCTCCTCGTCGACGGGCTGGTCCTGCCCGGCAACAGCGGCGGCCCGGTGATCGTGCCGACCGATCTGAAATTTCGCCGGAATCCGACGACGAATGCGCTCGAGGTCGCGAATCCGCAGATGAAGAACCTCGTGGTCGGGATCGTGTCGTTCAGCTTGAACGAGTCCTCCGGCCTCACGCTGATCTACGGCGCCGACTACATCGTCGAGCTCGTCGAGGAGCTCGACCAGCTCAGGCGCAGCTCGGTGAAGTAGCTCGCGGTCATGGGCAAGCTCGACGGACGCGTGGCGCTGATCACGGGCGCGGGACGTGGATTCGGCAGGGCGATGGCGCTCGCGTTCGCGCGTGAAGGCGCGGACGTCGCGGTGAACTACAACGCGAGCGTGGGGCCGGCGGCGGCAGTCGTCGCCACGATCCAGAAGCTCGGCCGGAAGGCGATCGCGCTGCGGGGCGACGTGGCGCGTGAGGACGACGTCAAAGCGCTTGTCGACGGCGCCCTGAAGGGCTTCGGCAAGGTCGACATCCTCGTGAACAACGCGGGCATCATGGACCGCGGGATGTTCCACGAGCTGTCCGTCAGCGCTTACGCGAAGATGTTCGCGATCAACGTGACCGGCACGTTCCTCTGCACGCACTATGTGCTGCCGTCCATGATCGAGCGCAAATACGGGCGGATCATCAACCTCAGCTCGCAGCTCGCGCGCGCCAACGTCGGGCGGGGTGGCTTCGCCGCGTACGCGGCAACGAAGGGCGCCGTCGAGAGTTTCACGAAGGCGATGGCGTTCGAGGTCGGCGTGCACGGCGTGACCGTCAACGCGCTCGCGCCCGGCGGCATCGACACCGACATGAGCAAGGCGGTGATGACGCCCGAGTACCGCGCGCGGCGCATCAGCGAGCTGCCCGTGCATCGGCTCGGCACCCTCGACGATCTCACGTACTGCGCGGTGTTCCTGGCGGCGGAAGACGCGGGTTATCTCACGGGACAGATCTTGCAACCAAACGGGGGATGGGTGATGCCATGAAAGAGCTGATCAAGCAGCTGAGTGGGCTGTGCGACGCGCAACCGTTCGAGTCGAGCTGGTTTCTAAAAGACATGAAGAGTGGGGAGACGGCGAATCGCGCCGGCGACGTTCCGGTGCCCTCGGCCAGCACGCGGAAGATCTCGATCATGATGGCGGCGCTCGCCGCCGTCCACGCCGGCAAGCTCGACCTTGGCCAGAAAGTCACGATCGACAAGAAGTATCAGGACAACGACTCCGGCACGTTCCAGCACCTGACGCCCGGCTTCTCGATCACGTTCCGCGACGTGCTCGTGATGATGATCATCGTCAGCGACAACACGTGCACGGGCACCGCGGTGGACATGGTGGGCCTCGACGTCATCCAGCGCTACTGCGACGCACTCGGCATGAAGGGCACGACGCATCGCTTCGGCATTCCGCCGAAGCTCGGGCGCGAGCACACGCTCGAGCAGGTGACGACGACCACGCCGAACGATCAAGGGATGCTGCTCGAGCTGATCTGGAAAGGGACAACTGACTCGGCCATCGCCGCAAAGCTGGGCGTCACCCGAGATCTCTGCAAGCTCGGGCTCGACATCCTGAGCTGGCAGAAGCTGAAGGCGCGCCTGCCCTCGCAGCTGCCGCTCGGCACGAAGATCGCGCACAAGACGGGCACGGGCAGCCGCGGCTTCATGGACGCGGGGATCATCTTCAAGGACGGGGCGCCGCTCTACATCCTCACGGCGTATACGGAGCACGTGCCGGAGACGCTGCCGAACGGCACACCGGGATTCACGGCCGCCAACATGCTCATCGGGACGATGGCGCGCCGCGCCTGGGACGCGCTCGGAGGGTAGCTGTCGTCGGCGGGGAGTTCGGCGACATGCCGGCGATCGACCGCGCGCGGATCGAGGCGACTCACGCCGTCATCGCGCCGCACGTCCGGGTGACGCCGGTCCTCGAGTCGTGCGGCGCTGATTTCGGGCTTCCGCTCGGTCCGCTGACCTTCAAGCTCGAGCTGTTGCAGCACTCCGGATCCTTCAAGGCGCGCGGTGCCTTCGCGAACCTGCTCCTCCGAAAGATTCCCGAAGTCGGCGTGGTGGCCGCCTCCGGCGGCAATCACGGCGCCGCCGTCGCCTACGCGGCGATGCGCCTCGGGGTCCGCGCGAGGATCTTCGTGCCGACCATCTCGTCGCCCGCGAAGATCCAGCGCATCCGGGACTATGGTGCCGACCTCGTGGTCGGAGGCGAGCGGTACGCTGACGCGCTGGCCGCGAGCGAGGCGTGGGTGCGGGAGTCCGGCGCCGCGGCCGTGCACGCGTTCGATCAGGAAGAGACGCTGCTCGGGCAGGGGACGCTCGCGCGCGAGCTGTCGATGCAGGCGCCGGGCCTGGACACGCTGCTCGTCGCCGTGGGCGGCGGCGGGCTGATCGGCGGCATCGCCGCGTGGTACGCGGGGGCGGTCAGGGTGATCGGCGTCGAGCCGGAGGGCGCGCCCACGCTCTTCAAGGCGCTCGCGGCCGGCCGGCCCGTCGACGCTGAGACCGGAAGCATTGCCGCCGATTCGCTCGCGCCGCGCCGCGTCGGGACGCTGATGTTTCCGATCGCCCAGGCGCACGTCGAGCGCGTCGTGCTCGTCAGCGACGACGCGATCGGCCGCGCGCAGCAGGCGCTGTGGAGCGTGCTGCGCGTGGTGGCGGAGCCCGGCGCGGCGGCACCGTTCGCCGCGCTCGTGGGTGGGGCGTATCAGCCGAGGAAAGGCGAGCGCGTCGGCGTGGTGATCAGCGGCGGCAACACGACGGCCGTGACGTTCGGGAGCTAGGCGTAGAGTTCCGTCGTGCGCGTGTTGCGCGCGACCACCCGTCCGCGCTTGATCACGTAGAGTTTTTCCGACTGTTCGGTGATCGCCTGCGCGGCGTCGCGCGCGTCCAGCACGACGAGATCCGCGCGACAGCCTTCCGCGAGGCCGTAGCCGTCGATGCCGATGGCCCGCGCCGCGTTCGTCGTCACCATCTCCGGGAGCCACGCGAGCTGATCGAGGTTGCCGAGGTGCATCGACATCGCGGAGACGAGCAGCTGGCGTAGGAGGTCCGGGTGTCCATACGGCGTGAACGGATTGACGATGTTGTTGGTCGAGATCACGACGTTCAGCCCCGCGTCCCGCAGCTCGCCGAGGCGCGCCACGCCGCGCCACGTCCGCTTCGTGTCGAGACGCCCCTTCACGTGCAGCTCGGTGGCGGGCAGGCTGATCACGTGGATCTGCGCCTCCTTGAGCTTCGCGACGACCCGCGCGCGGTGCGCGGGCTCGAGCACGTCGAGCATGCAGAGGTGTCCCAGCGTGACGCGGCCCTGCATTCCGCGTTTGATCGTCTGCTCCGCGATGTAGTCGCACGTGAGCATCGCGGGGTCGTCGGACGAATCCGCGTGGAAGTCGAGCGGCACGCCGAACTCCTGCGCGGTCTCGAAGAACCAGTCGATGTGGCCGCGTTGGTCCTTGTCCATGTAGGGGCAGCCGCCGAGCCACTTGAGGCCCATCGTGAGCCCTTCGCGCAGCAAGTTCTTCGTGACGCCGTCGTTGAAAATGCCTTCCTGCGCGAACGCAATCAGCTCGAGGTCCAGCATCCCCGCGAGATCGTCTTGCAGGCGACGGAGCGCCTCGACGCCGCGCAGCTCCACGAACGCGTCGATCTCGACGTGCGCGCGCATCGTCGTGCAGCCGTGGCGGACGGCCAGCTCCATGGCCCGCCGGGCGCGCGCGTAGACGTCGTCCACCGTGAACCGCTTCTTGAGATCGGCCACGAGCGTCTGGGCGGTGGGCCCGCCTGCGCGCAGACCTTCGGTACGGTCGGCGATGAAGGCCTTGTCGGGATGGATGTGGGTCTCGACGAAGCCCGGCAGCACGAGCCGGTCGGTCACGTCGAGCGTGTCGGCGCCCGCCGCGTCGAGCCGCGCGCCGATCCGCGCGATCCGGCCGTCGCGCAGGAGCATGTCCCGGCGACGACCGTCGACGACCCCGCCCTGGAGAAGAAGCTCGCTCACCGGCGCGATCACTCGCCGCGGAAGGTCGGTTTGCGCTTCTCCAGCATCGCGCGGCGGCCTTCGCTCGCGTCGTGGCTCGCGCGCGCCGTGCGCGCGGCCGCGTCGAGATCGTCGTGCGAGAGCTTGTTGCGCAGCTCCAGCGAGCGCTGGATCACCGCCTTGATTCCCGCCAGTGCGAGCGGCGCATTGTCGGCGATCGTCCGCGCGAGGGTCAGCGTCGCCGATTCCACGTCGGCGGCGGGAACGACCTGATGCACCATGCCGATCTCGAACGCGCGGTGCCCGTCGATCGGACGGCCCGTGAACATCAGGTGGCGCACGTGGGCGGGGCCGATGATCTCGATGAGCTTCTGGGCAAGTTTGAACGGGACGACGAGCCCGATGCGCGCGAGCGGCATGCCGATGCGCGCGGTCTCCGCCATCACGCGCAGGTCGCAGTGGAGTGCCAGCTCGCAGCCCCCGGCGATCGCGTCGCCGTGCACCATCGCGATGGTCGGATGCTTCGAGCGCTCCACGCGCTGGAGCACCTCGACGACGTCGCCCTCCGGATCCGCCGCGCCGCCGCGCGCTTCCATCTCCTTCAGATCCATGCCCGCGCAGAACGCGGGCCCGGCGCCGCGCACGACGAGCACGCGCACGTCCCTGCGCTCGTCGAGGTCGTCGAAGCTCTGGCGCAGCCCCGTGAGCAGCGCGCGGTTCATCGCGTTGCGCTGCGCGGGACGATTCATGGTGACCGTCGCGATGCCGTCGGTGACGCTGACCAGGATCTCATCGGACATGGTTGGCTCCTCCGAAACTCGGCGCCACGTTAGGGCACGGCCTCCGACGTGTCAACAACCTGCCGATGGTATGATCGCGACCATTCCGTCCCGCGAGGCGTCTCGATGACGATGTTCCCCGGCTTCACGCTTCCCGACGAGCTCCGCATCCTGCGCGAGCAGATCCGCCGGTTCATCCGCGAAGAGATCATTCCGCTCGAGCAGCGTCTCGACCCCGACGCGCCGGGCCTGCCCGAAGACGAATGGGAGCG
>JBGOTH010000180.1:0-6329 GCA_041476345.1 Methylomirabilia bacterium | reverse complement strand
GAGGTTCGCCATCGCGTCGTGAAACGCACCGTCGCCCGGCAACACGACCGCCGCTGCTTCGTCGACCGCGCGCGGGTCTTCGGTGACGACGGCGGGAATGCCGACGCGCTCGAAGGCCTTCTCCACGCTGCCGAGGTTGCCCCGGCCGTAGTCGATGATCGCGATCACGTGCTTACAGCGCCCCCTTCGTCGACGGCAGAAGGCCGGCGATCCGCGGATTGAGGCGCGTGGCCTCGGCGAGCGCGCGGCCGACCGACTTGAACACCGCCTCGGTGATGTGGTGCAGGTTGTGGCCGTAGTGCATGGTGACGTGCAGCGTGATCTCGGCGTTGAAGGCGAACGCGCGGAAGAACTCCTGCAGCATGTCGAGGTCGAAGTTCGACACGCGCGTGCGCGCGACCGGCACGTTGAAGACGAGAAACGGGCGGCCGGAAATATCCACCGACGCTGCCACCAGCGCTTCGTCCATCGGCACGAACGCGGTGCCGTAGCGGACGATGCCGCGCTTGTCGGCGAGGGCCTGCGTGAGCGCCTGGCCGAGCACGATGCCGACGTCTTCGACAGTGTGGTGGATATCGACGTCGACGTCGCCGGCCGCTTCCACGCTGAGATCCATCAGGCCGTGCTTCGACCACGCCTCGAGCATGTGCGAGAAGAACGGAATCGGCGTGGACACCTTGGCGGCGCCGGTGCCGTCCACGTCGAGGTGGATGGTCACGTCCGTCTCCTTGGTCTTGCGCTCGACGCGCGCCTGCCGTTTCACGTCGCTCATAGAGCCTCTCTTTCGATCATTTCACCGCTCGCCTCGGGGCGCTCGCGGCTTGCGCCGCTCGGCCGCCCTCAGCTCGCACTTCCGCCGCGATGCCGTGTCCCGCGAGTCCTTCGAGGCGCGTGAGCGTCCTGAGATGCGGCAACGCCGCCGTCAAGCCCGCGCGCGAGTACTCGATCACGCTCGTGCGCTTCACGAAATCCTCGGTCGACAGCGGCGACGAGAAGCGCGCGGTGCCGCCCGTCGGCAGCACGTGGTTCGGTCCCGCCACGTAGTCGCCGACCACTTCAGGCGTCTGGCTCCCCATGAAGACGGCGCCGGCGTGGCGCACGCGCGGCAACAGCGCGGCGGGCACACGCACGAGCAACTCGAGGTGCTCGGGGGCCAGCCGGTTCGCCAGGTCGATCGCGGCATCCAGCGTCTCGACCAGGATCAGCGCCCCGTTGTCCCGCAGCGCCTCTGCGGCGATCTCGCGGCGGGGAAGCTGCGCGAGCTGCCGCGCGAGCGCGGCCGCCGTCCGGGCCGCGAGCGCGTCGTCGTCGGTGACGAGCACCGCCCGCGCCATCGGGTCGTGCTCGGCCTGGGCCAGCAGGTCGGCGGCGACGCACTCGGGATCGGCGGCACCGTCCGCGACCACGAGAACTTCGCTCGGCCCCGCGACCATGTCGATGCCGACGTCGCCGAAGACGCGCCGCTTGGCGAGCGCGACGTAGATGTTGCCGGGCCCCACGATCTTGTCGACGCGGCGGATGGCCGTCGTGCCGTACGCGAGCGCGGCCACCGCTTGCGCGCCACCGATACGCCAGCCCTCGGTCACGCCGGCGATGCGCGCGGCGGCGAGGACTGTAGGGTGGACGGCCCCGTCCTCCCCGGGCGGCGTCACGAGAACGATCTCCCGCACGCCCGCGACGCGCGCGGGTATCGCCGTCATCAGCACGGTGGACGGGTACGCGGCGCGGCCGCCGGGAATATAGATCCCCACACGATCGAGCGGCCGGACTTCCTGGCCGAGCACCGAGCCATGCTCGTCGGTCATCCGCCACGATTTGGAGAGCGCGGCGGCGTGATACCGCTCGATGCGTTCGGCGGCATAGGCAAGGGCGGCGCGCGTTTCGGACGATTGCGCCGCCTCCGCCGCGGCGAGCTCGGACGGCGTGATGCCGAGCGCCGCCGGCGTCGCCGCGGCGAACCGATCGAAGCGTGCCGTGTACTCGATGAGCGCGGCGTCGCCGCGCGCGCGTACCGAGGCGAGGATCTCGTCGACGGCGGCGTGGATCGACGGGGCGACCTGCGCGGGGGACCGTGCGAGCGCGGCCACCACCGCATCGGCGCCGAGCGTGCGAGCGTCCAGCGTGCGGATCATGATCCTTTCAGCTGTCCCTTCATCTCGTCGATCAGGCCGGTGACGGCGGCGTGCTCGGTCTTCATCGAGGCGCGATTGACGATGAGCCGCGCCGTCGAGCGCGCGATCTCCGCGACCTCCACGAGACCGTTGGCACGCAGGGTCTCCCCCGACTGCACGAGGTCCACGATGCGCTCGGCGAGCCCGACGAGCGGAGCCAGCTCGATCGACCCGTCGAGGCGCACGATCTCCACCTGCACCCCGCGCTCGGAGAAATACTGCTCGGTGAGGCGCGGATATTTGGTGGCGACACGGACCCACGACCACTTCGCCGGATCGTCCCGCTCCCAGAGCTCACGCGCTTCCGCCACGACGAGACGGCAGAACCCGAAGCCGAGGTCGAGCGGCTCGTACACGTCCGGCGCCTGCTCGAGCAGGATGTCTTTGCCGACGATGCCGAGATCCGCCGCGCCGTACGTGACGTACGCGGGGACGTCCGCGGGCTTGAGGAAGAGGAGCTTGAGTCCGCGGCGCGCGTCCGTGAAGATCAACTTGCGCGACTCGGCGTCGACCCCGTTCACGCCGAGGCCGGCGAGCAGCTCGAGGGTCCGGTCGAGCAGCCGGCCCTTCGGGAGCGCGAGCGTCAGCAGGCTCTTCATCAGCGCGGCCCTCCCCGGAGACCCGCGACGAACCGGACGATGCCCGCGAGGTCGGCCCGCGTGGCGACGTCGGCGAATCCGTCGGCGCGGAGACGTGCTGACACCGGGCGCACGTGCGCCATGCCGGTGGTCTCGAGCACGAGCGCGCCGCCGGGACGGAGAGCGCGCCGCGCGTCGGGAATGAGGCGATGCACGACGTCAAGCCCATCGGCGCCACCCGCGAGGGCCTGACGAGGATCGTGCTCCGTCACCTCGGGGGCGAGCTCCGCGATCGTCGCGTCGGGCAGATACGGCAGGTTGGCGACGACGAGATCGGCCCACGCCGGGGCGAGCGCACCCGCGAGATCGCCGACCAGCACGCGCACGCGCGCGGCAAGCCCAAGAGCCACGGCGTTTGCGCGCGCCACGGCCACGGCGGCAGGCGAGACATCCAGCGCGACCACGTCGATGTCCGGCCGCTCGTGCGCAAGCGAGCACGCGATGCACCCGGAGCCCGTCCCGACGTCGACCGCGCGCAAGCGCCGGCGGCCCGGGGGCGGCAGGAGTGCGAGCGCCCACTCGACGAGCATCTCGGTCTCCGGACGCGGGACGAGCACATCCGGCGTCAGGGTGAATCGCAACCCGCGAAACTCCTCCCATCCGGCGATGCGCTGCAGCGGCTCGCGCGCCGCCCGCCGCGCGAGCGCCACCGCGTAGCGCGCGGCGACCGCCGGCGACAACGCGCGTCCCGCCGCGACATGAAGCGCGGCGCGGCCGATGTCGAGCGAGATCGCGAGGAGCCATTCCGCATCCGCGCGTGGAGATTCCACGCCGGCGGCGGCCAACCGCTCGGCGCCCTCGTCGAGGGCCACGCGCACCGTGAGCTCGACGGCGTCGACGCTCAACTCTCGACCCGCTCCAGGTGCTGGGCCTGGTCGGCGGCGACCAGCGCGTCGATGATCTCGTCGAGGTCGCCTTCGAGGATCGTAGGCAGGCGATGCAGCGTCAGCCCGATGCGATGATCGGTCACGCGGGTCTGCGGGACGTTGTAGGTGCGGATCCGCTCGCTCCGCTCGCCGCTCCCGACCTGGCTCTTGCGATCGGCCGCGATCGCCGCCGCCTGCTCGTCCTGCGCGCGCTCGAGCAGGCGCGCCTTGAGCACGCGCATGGCCTTCGCGCGATTCTTGATCTGCGAGCGCTCGTCCTGGCACGTCACGACCAGGCCGGTGGGGATGTGGGTGAGCCGCACCGCGGAGTCGGTCGTGTTGACCCCCTGGCCGCCGGGACCCGACGACCGGTACACGTCGACGCGGACGTCCTTGTCGTCGACGCGGACGTCGACGTCCTCGGCTTCCGGTAGCACCGCGACGGTGACGGTCGAGGTGTGGATGCGCCCCGACGACTCCGTCACGGGCACGCGCTGCACGCGATGCACGCCACGTTCGAACTTCAGGCGATTCCAGGCGCCGCGGCCCTGGAGGAACAGGATGACTTCCTTGAGCCCGCCCTGGCCGGTCGGGTTCGCGTCCATGACCTCGACCTTCCAGCGCTTGCCTTCCGCGTACTTCGTATACATGCGCGCGAGGTCGGCCGCGAACAGCGCGGCCTCGTCGCCGCCCGCGCCCGCGCGAATTTCGACGAACACGTTCTTCTCGTCGTTCGGATCACGCGGAATGAGCAGCCGCTTCAGCTCTTCTTCGAGCACGGCCTGCCGGACGCTCAGTTCGTCGATCTCCGCCTGCGCGAGCTCTGCCAGCTCGCGGTCGCCGCCCTCGCCCAGGATGTGCTGCGCCTCGCCGAGCCGCTTGAGCAGCTCGCGGTATTCGCGGAAGCGGCCGACCGTCGCCTGCAAGTCCGACTGCTCCTTGCCGAGGCGGGCGAGATCAGCCGGACGCGAAAAGATCGACGGGTCGGACAGCGCGCGGTCGATCTCTTCCGAGCGCTCTTCGATCTGGCGGAGCTTGTCGAACAGCATCGCGGGTCAGTGCCTCCCGGGCAGGCACGCCCGTCCGAGGCGAGCTGCCGCGCGCGGACGTGAGGTGGTGCCGCTACCCCTGAGCCGGCGTGGCCGACCCGCCGGGAGTAGCCGGTACGCCACGCTTGTACTTGCGCTGGAACCGTTCCACACGGCCGGCCGTGTCCATGAACTTCTGCTTCCCCGTGTAGAACGGGTGGCACTTGGAGCACACCTCGACGCGGATGTCGGGCTTGGTCGACCGGGTGTGGATGACCTCTCCACACGCGCAGGTGATCGTGGTGTCGATGTACTCAGGATGAATGCCAGCCTTCACGGCTCACCTCCAAGGACTGATAAACGTACCAGCAACGCCGCAGAAACGCAAAAACCCCACCTCGACATTCAGTCGCCCATGGCGGGACGCCGGGCGCCGACGACATCGTGCAGGACCGCGGACGCCACGGGCTTGGCGAGCGTGAACTCCGGCGCGACATCGCCCGCAAGCCCGTCCGGTGAATCGCCCCAGCCGGTCACGAGGCCGATCCGCATCCCCGGCCAGCGCTCCTTGATCGCCCGGGTGAGATCGACGCCCGTCATCTCGGGCATGCCATGATCCGTCAACACGAGATCGACGCGCAGGCCGTCTTCCAGCAGGGCGAGCGCCTGGCGCCCGCTGCTCACCTGCACGACGCGGTGGCACTTGGCCTCCAGCGTCTCCGCGAGCACCGACCGCACGAGATCGTCGTCGTCGACAAGGAGAATGTCCATCGGCGCGTCGCACGTGTCGTCGGCGCGCCGCACGGGGCGCGCGTCGCGCTTCGCGAGCGGCGATGCCGTCGGCAACCGCAGGGTCACGCTGGTGCCGACGCCGACCGTCGACTCGACCTGCAGATCTCCGCCGAACCGCCGCATGATGCCGTACGCGACGCTGAGCCCAAGGCCCGTGCCCTTCGGGCCCTTCGTCGTGAAGAACGGCTCGAGCGCGCGCCGCTTCACCTCGGGCGTCATGCCGTTGCCGGTATCGCTCACCACCACGCAGACGCCTGATCCCTCCTGCAGCGTCCGGAGCGTGATGACCCCGCCGCTCGGCATGGCGTCGAGCGCATTGAGGACGAGGTTGGTGAGCACCTCGCGGAGCGCCGCCGGGTCCGCCACCACGGACGGGATCGTGGCGCACTCGAGCCGCACCTCGATCGACACGCCGAGCGCCTGGCGGCTGTCAGCGCACTGCGTCGCCGTCAGCTCACGGACTTCGCTGACGAGAGGATTGAGGTCGATCGGCTCAGCTTGGTCTTCCACCGGACCCGTGCGCCCGAAGCGCTGCATGCGGCGCACGACCGACGCGGCGTCCAGGAGCGCCCGCTCGACGATGTCGAGGGGACGCGTGATCGTCGGGGACGTGTCGAGCTTCGGCCGCAGGAGCTGAAGCCGCCCGAGCGCGATCGCGAGCAGGTTGTTGAGGTGATGCGCGGTGCCCGCCGCCATCTCGCCGAGCGCGCGGAGCGTGTGGCCCTCCACGAGGCGCTCCTGTGCGTCGCGCATCTCCTGATAGAGCCGCGCGTTCTCGAGCGCCAACGCCATCTGCTTCGCGACGCCTCCCGCCAGGCGCCGCTCGTCGTGGGT
>JBGOTH010000179.1:0-6333 GCA_041476345.1 Methylomirabilia bacterium | reverse complement strand
TCTCCGTGGCGGCTCCGACGGCCTGCGCGGTCGCGCGCTCGGGAACCGTCTCGTTCGTGTAGTCGGTGCCCTTGGCGTGGACGTCTGGCTTCAGGGCGCGAACGAGCTCGTCGGCGGTGTCGGTGTCGAACACGACGACGTGATCGACAGCCCGCAATGCGGACAGGATCTCCACGCGCTCCGCCGAGGGCATGAGCGGCCGGCCCGGGCCCTTGAGGCGCACGACCGCACGGTCGGAGTTGATGCCGACGAACAGCACGTCACCCAACCGCCGGGCAGCCTCCAGATGGCGAATGTGGCCGACGTGCAGCAGGTCGAAGCACCCGTTGGCGAGGACGATGCGGCGACCAGCCGCTCGCAGCCGCTCGGCGAGCGCGGCCGCCTCGGCAACAGTCATTGAATGGTCACCTGAGCGCCTGCGCGAGCTCCGCCGCCGAGACCGTCGCCGTACCGCGCTTCATGACGACGATCCCGCCGGCGACGTTGGCGAGCGTGGCGGCTTCGAGCGGCGTGGCGCCGGCGGCGAGGGCGACGGTGAACGCGCTGATGACGGTGTCCCCGGCCCCCGTCACGTCGGCGATCTCGTCGGTGCCGTGGATCGGAATGAACGTCGTCGACCCTTCGCGCTCGAGCAGCGCCATGCCCCGGCTGCCGCGCGTCACGAGGAGCAGGCGCGCGTCGAGACGTTCGAGGAGCTGGCGTCCCGCCTTCTCCACGGCCCGCTCGTCGTCGGCCGGTACTCCCGCCAGGGCCTCGAGCTCCGCCTCGTTGGGTGTCGCGGCGGTGAAGCCCGTGAATCGCGGAAGATCGTAGCGGCTGTCGATGGTCACCACCACGCCGGAGCGCCGCGCTACCACGCGAATGCGCTCCAGCACGCGCGGCGTCACGGTACCGTAGCCATAGTCGGAGACGATGATCGCATCGGCACGCTCGGCGAGCGCGGTCAGCCGCTCGACCAGCGCGTCCTCGCTGATAGGCTTCGGCTCGCCGTCGGGCTCCCGATCGAGGCGCACGAGCTGTTGGCGTGTCGCCTGGTAGCCCCCCGCCATGATCCGCGTCTTCATGGGCGTACGCCGTCCAGGTTCCATCACGATACCGTCGGTGAGAATGCCGGACGTGCTGAGGAGCGCGATCAGCTCGTCACCAGCGGCGTCCCTGCCGACGACGCCGATCGGTACCACGCGGGCGCCGAGCGCGTGCACGTTGTTGACCGCGTTGGCGGCACCCCCCAGGCTGATCTCCCGGTCGGCGAAGCGAAGGATGAGCACCGGAGCCTCGCGCGAAATACGCGCGGGACGGCCGAAGAGGTACTCATCGACGATGAGATCGCCGATGACGACGACCGTGCGGCCGCTGAAGCGATCCACGAGAGCACCCAGGCGGCTCGCGCTCACCTTGCTTCTCCCTCGAGCACCCACTCGACGGCGTCGAGGAGATCCCCGGCGACGTGATCCGGCGTCACCCGGAAGTGCTCGCGCCGGTACTCCCACTCGCCAAGCCCGTAGCCCGTGAGGACGAGCACGCCGCGTGCGCCGACCTTGGGCGCGACCTCGAGGTCCGACGGCTTGTCGCCCACCATCACCGACCGCGCCAGGTCGAGATCGAGCTCCTCGGCCGCACGCACGAGCAGTCCGGGCGCCGGCTTGCGACAGTCGCACCACATTCGATAGGGCGCTTTCCCCTCGGTGGGGTGGTGTGGGCAAAAATACAGGCCGTCGAGTGTGGCACCAGCCTGCGCGAGCTGCGTGACCAACTCGGCATGGACGGCCTGAAGGACGTCTTCGGAAAAATAATCGCGCGCGATTCCGGCCTGGTTCGTCACCACCACCGCGGGGACACCGGCGCTGTTCAAACGGCGAATCGCCTCGGCCGAACGAGGCAGGAGCCGGAGCCGCTTCGGGTGGTTGACGTACCCCACTTCGTCCGTGAGCGTCCCGTCACGATCGATAAAGACCGCGGGCCGCAGTCCCACGCGGGCAGTGTACGTGTCGGACGCTACTTTTCTCAAGAAAAAGCGCCCCTTGCAGAGCGGTAGACCGCATGGAATCCGGCCACTTGAGCGGCGTACGTGAAGGGTTCTGCCGCCGCACGGCACGCCGCGATCACGTCGTCCCTCGAGCGCGCGCCGAGGCGCTCGACCGCATCGGCGAGCGCCCTGGGATCGCCCGGTGCGACGACCGCTCCGCACGCGTCGTCTACGATCTCGGCACCGCCGGCACGTGAGCTCGTCACGATCGGAACGCCTGACGCAAGCGCCTCGAGGTGCACGTTGCCGAACGGCTCGTACGTCGTCGGCAGCACGACGACGTCCGCGGCCCCGTACCAGCGCTCGACGTCAGGCCTCGCCCCGAGCCAGACCACGCGCTCCTCGATACCGAGCCGCCGCGCCTGTGCCCGGTAGACGTCCACGTTTCCCCTCCCGACGACGATCAAGCGCGCTTCGGCCTGGATCCGTGCGAGCGCCTCGAGCGCCGTGCCGAGCCCCTTGCGCTCGAACCCGCTGCCGACGAACAAGAGTGCCGGGGCACCGGCAGGGACGCGTGCTTCGGCGCGGGCGGACTCGCGCACACGCGCACTCGACGCAGGATGGAATCGCACGAGGTCGACTCCGTTGTAGACGACGTCGACACGCCAAGAAGGAACCGCATAGAGGCTCTCGATCTCGGCCTTCCCGGCGCGTGCGATGGCGACGATGCGCGGCGTGGTCCGGAACAACCGCCGCTCGATCGCGAGAACGACCGCGTTGTAGAGGGCCCGTCCGTGACGACCGCGTGCGGCCAGCCATGCGCGGTGACATCCTTCACCGGCACGATAGACGTCCTGCGTGAGCGTGCGCTCGTGACTCTGCACGACGTCCCAACGGCCACGGCCGCGCCCGCGCGCGATGCTGACCGCGGCGGCAAGCACCAGAGGCCGCAGCGGCGCGGGCGCCGGAGGCAGCACGAGCCGTCGATGCACGACGCCGGGCAGGGCCGGGTCACGGCCCGGGCTCAGCAGATGCACCTCGTCGCCGTGCTCGACGAGCCCCTCGAGAAGCCCCGCCGTGGCACGCTCGACGCCGCCGTGGAAGACGAGCGGCCGACACACGACGAGAATTTTCATTTGGAGTCGGGGGGCTCCGGGCGCCCCCCGTGCCCCCCATGGGTGTTGTCCAGGCTATCGAAGAGGGGGAAGAGGCGCTCACGCGCCGCGCGGAAGCTGTATTCCGCCTCGCAGCGGGCTCGCGCCCGGCGGCCGAGCGCCGCCGCCGCCGCCGGATCGTCGAGAAGCTGCCGCAGCGCGGCGGCAAGCGCACGGACGTCACCCGGCGCCACGACGACGCCGCAACCCTCGAGGATCTCGGGGATCATCGAAACCCGCGTCGAGACGACCGGCTTCGCGAGCGTCATCGCGTCGAAGATCTTCGCAGGCACCTGCCCCGCGGTGTCCGCGGTGTCCCGCTGCGGCGCGGCGATGACGTCGGCGCCGATCAGCCAGCGCGGCGCCTCGTCGAAGGGCACCTCGCCGAACACCCGGACGTGCGGAAGCTCGCTCCAGCGGCGGGCGGCCGACCCGGCGAGATCGGCGCCCACGATCGCCAGCATGACGTCGTCACCCAGCATGCCGACGGCGGCCACGAGGTCGTCGACACCCTTGTGCCCGCGCGGCGTGCCGAGGAACATCACGACGCGCCGTCGTCCCGCTCCGAGCGCGGCGCGTGCGGCGTCGCGATCGTACCGCGCGGGATCCCAGGCCTCCGTGTCCCGCACGTGAGGAATCAGCGTGCCGCCGAAGCGCCGCTCGAGGAAGCGCGAGCCGACGGTGATCGCATCCGCGCGGTGGGCGAGCCGCTCCATGAGCCACGTCCACGGCAGGCCGTTGGGGTTCGACACGTTGAACGCGCGGCCGATCGTCCCCACCACGCCCCCGCGCAGGAAGAAGCCGAGTTCCCAATCGTCGACGTCGAGCACCAGCGCACGCCGGCGCTGCGCCCGCGCCAGGAGCCCCACCCCGAAGCTCGTGGCCCGCGGCTTCGACGCATAGAGGATGTCGCCGTCGGCCAGACGCGCGAGCGACGCGACGCGACTCGCGAATCGCGGATACCGGGCCCCTTCCACGTCACGATGCTCGATGCCGTCGTCGCGGACGGGGCCCCAGATCGACGCGCCGAAGCGCGGGCCCACCACGTGCACGCGATAACGGGGCGCCAGAAGACGCGCGAGGAGATCGGCGCGACCCGTCGCGTTGTCGGAGAGGTCGAACGTCAGGATCGAGACGCTACGCAGATCGTTCTCGCATCAACCGGGCGTAGTGCGCCTCGAGCCGCTCGGCGACGCGCGCACCCGAGTACTCGGCCTCCACGAGCCGCCGGCCGGCGGCGCCGAGTCGCGCGCGCAAGTCTGCATCACCGACGAGGCGTGCGACGGCATCCGCGAGCGGCCCCGCCTCTCCCGCGGGGACCAGCAGCGCATCCTCGCCATCGTGCAGCACCTCGGGAACGACCCCGGTGCGCGCCGCCACCACCGCGCGCCCGGCGGCGAGGTACTCGAAGACGACGCGTGACATTCCCTCGGATTCGAGCGGAACGTAGAGAGCGACGTCGAGCGCCGACATCACGGACGGAAGATCCGCCGCAAAGCCAGTGAGGGTCACGCGATCCTCGAGGCCCACGCGCTCGACGAGGGCACGGATCCGTTCGTCCCAGCTTCCCTGCCCGACGAAGACGACGCGAGGAGCCAACCCGCGCTCCGCCAGCCGCGCGGCGGCATCGACCACCACCGCGTGCCCCTTCATCACGCGGAGGCCGCCGACCATCCCCACGAGGGGCGCGCCGGTCATCGCGCCGAGCTGCCTGCGCACGACAGGGTCGGCCGGCCGCGGGCGGAACGCCTCGGCGTCAGCCCCACCGGGCACCGTGGCGATCCGCGCGGCACGAACCAGGCCGGAAGCGACGTATTGCCGTCGGATCGCATCGCTGACCGTCACGACGAGATCGGTGGCGTGCTCGTAGAGCCAGCGGTTGCCCGCGTGGGGGCGCACCGCCTGCACGATATGGCGCGTGCGCACGAGCGGACGTCGCACACGCCCGACCCGGTTGGCCACCGCCGCGAGCCAGTGCTCTTTCCCACGGTGCACGTGTACGACGTCCACGTCCGCAAGCGCCCGCGCAAGTCGGCGGACGTCGTCGACGTCGCGGGCCGGCCCAAGACCGCTCGCGAAGCGGAACGTCGTCAGCCGCTCGACGCCTTCGCGGCGAGCAGGCACGATGACCTTGGCCTCCGTCCCCGCGCGGCACCCAAGCCATACGTGATGCCCACGCCGCTCCAGTTCGCGGGTCATGCGAACCGCCCAGTACGCATCCGAGGACCAGCCTCGACACGATACGAGCTGGAGGATCTTCACGCTACCCTCCGGTAGACGTCCTCGACGATCGTCACCGCGCGCTCCGCGCTGAAGACTTCTTCCGCGCGGCGCCGGCCCGCCCGCCCCATCGCGCGCGCGGTATCACGATCCGTCAGCAGGCGCGCGAGCGCCGCCGCCACGCACTCGGCGCGGTCGTCATCGAGCAGCAGGCCCGTCTCGCCGTCGACCACCGTCTCCGGCAGCGCGCCGACGCGCCGCGCCACGACGGGACGCGCGGCCGCCATCGCCTCCAGCGCGGCGCGGCACGATTCATCCGAACCCGCGCCCATCAGCACGAAGCAGTCCGCGGCCGCAAGGACGGCGGGAAGATCGCGATCCCGATAGCCCGTGAAGATCGCCGCTCCGGCCAGGCCGAGGTCCTGCACCACGCGCTCGAGCCGCGTGCGGGTCTCCCCTTTTCCGACCAGGAGCAGGCGCGCGTCGGGGTGGCGATCGTGCAGAACCTTGAAGCCCGCCAGAAGCGCCTCGTGGCCGCGGTTGGCCGCCAGACGCGAGACGGTCACGATGACCGGCGCATCACCCAGCGCGAACTCTTCGCGAATCGCCCGGCCGTCCGTGTCCGGGATGAAGCGGCCGGTATCGGCGATTCCCGGAGCCCAGAACACGCGAGCGGCGGGAATGCCGACGTCACGACAGCGCGCTTCGATGCCGCGCGAAGCGGCGAACACCGCGTCGGTACCGCGATAGAGCCATCGCGCCGCGCGTCCGGGATCGACCGCTCGCAGGTTGTGGAACGTGCGCACCACGCGAATCCGGCGCTCTTGCCCGAGGGCGGCGAGGCGGCCGAGCCAGTGGTCGTGCGAATGGTGCGCGTGGATGACGTCGACACGCTCATGCGCCACGAGCGCCCGCAGGCGTACGAGGTCGCGGACGATCGGCACGGGCCAGCCCCGTGCCCGGAGATTCAGCCCCTCGATCGGCTCGATCCCC
>JBGOTH010000178.1:0-6348 GCA_041476345.1 Methylomirabilia bacterium | reverse complement strand
CTCGCGTTAGGTGGAACCACTACCAACCTGCTTATCCCTACCGTGACGGGGCGCTCTCACTACAGCTGGATGGGGCCGTATTTCGCGGTCGTACTGATCGCTCTTGTTGGCCACGCCATCATCCGCCATCGACTCCTTGACTTGCGCTTAGTGATCCACCGGAGTGCCGCCTACCTGGTGTTCATCGCAGTCGTGGCGGCCGCAGTAGTCATCGGGCTGCGCACGATGCCGCTTCCGTCGACGGCGACGCTGCCAACGAACCTCGTCGTCATCGCAACTGTCGCCGTCGTCCTTCTACTGCCTCCCGGGAGCTGGATCTTTGGGCGCCTCATCGATCCCTACCTGTATCGGAACCGAATCAACTATGCAGTCGAACTCCGCTTGGCGACTCGCCAGCTAACACGCCTGATGCTTCCTAGCGAGATTGCAAGCGAACTTCGCTCTATTCTCGCCCGATGCTTTAGCACTGAGTCCTGCCTCATGATCGTGGCTACCTCGTCTGGACACGACTTGGAGCAATTCCCTCCCGAGACGTTGCCTGCGGACGCGCTTGCCGAATGCAACCGCGTGCTCGTCGATATGTTCGCCCGCCCGGGGACACCCTCTGTGGTCACGGTCAGTGTCTCGTCCGCCCCTGTCGTCTCGGCGACCGAACACATGCTGATCAGTGAACTGGGCTTCGACATTGCTATTCACCTGGGGCGCGGAGATCGTCAGCTGGGTGCGATACTCCTTGGCCCGCGCCGTAGCGGAGATCCATACTTCGTCAACGAGCTGGAGTATATTGAGTCACTTGCCGAGGTCACTTCAATCGCAATTGACAACGCGCTTCTCTACAGACAACGAATCGAGCTGGAAGAGAACCAACGACGAATCGGGCGCCTCAGCATGATGGCCAGGTTCTACGCCGGTATTGCTCACGAAATCAGAAGCCCACTGACTTCAATCTCCAACTTCATCTCTATTCTGTCCGACCATTTCGATGATCCCGAGTACCGCGACACAGCTACGCGACTGCTCCCGCTCGAAGTCGCAAGAATTGTTGCTTTGGCCGACCGGCTCCGTCTAATGGCCCCGAGTGAGGGGGGCTCCCTTACCCCTATCGATCTCGGCAAGCTCATGAAGGACATCGTTTCTCTCCATTCTTCGGTAGCACAGAGCCACACAGTCACCGTTCATCTGTCCTGCCCAGCAACAATTCCAAAAGTTATGGGTGATGAGCACCAGCTCGTCCAGTTGTTTCTAAATCTTCTCAACAACGCGATCGAAGCCATGCCGAGTGGTGGCGCCATCGAAATCAAACTCGACACGGCCGCCACAGCCCAGAGGAACCTCGTTGTCGTGCAAATCAGGGATAGCGGCGTAGGCATAAGCGCGACCGTTCACGACAAGATCTTTGATCCCTTCTTCACGACGAAACGATCTGGGACGGGCTTGGGCTTGTCGATCTGCCGTGAGATTTCGGATTTTCATGGGGCGCGGCTGTCCTTAACCCTCCGCGGTGAAGCCCCTGGGACGATCGCCGAAGTACAATTCCCCGTCGTTGGTGACGGCGAAACCGACATGGTGCAGCCCCGGAACGATACACAGACGTACGCGGCAAGTATGTCGGAATACGAGTGAGAACCCTCCTTCTTGTCGGCCGGGATGAAACTTGGCGCTCCGCGCTCGGCGCGCTCGTCTCAGACGCAACCACGTTCACGGCCGCAAATCACGTGGAGGCGCTCAACACTCTCAGACAGATAGATGTGGATGTTCTGGTTAGCGGCGACGCGAACGTCGCATTGTTGCGCGACTTCATCCGTGATGCTCGAACAGCTGCACCGGCGGTTGTCATCGTTATCCGCGACACTTCCGCTGAAGACAATGTGAATGCCGATTTCGTTCTTGGTTCCGACGCGAGTGGCGCTGAAGCGCGAAGAACTCTGAGCCAAGCGTTCGACAAGAGTCGATTGCTGCGTGAAGTTGCAGTGCATAGAACACAGCAGAAGAGTTCATTTATCGAGGAAGAGGCCAAAGGGGTCGGCGCTTCATCATTCGTTTCGGAGCGAGTTGCCAAACAGTTCTCGCGAGCACTCGCAGCCGGCTTCGATCTCCCCCGAACGCTTGAAACCTTTCTCGACGCCGTCGTCGACTTCCTCCGCCCCACACGTCTTGCTGTTCTGACTCCGGACGGGTCTGGCACCACATACCGCGTCCGCGTGCACCGCGGCCTCGCGCCCCGAATCGCCGACTCGGTGCGTCTCTCCGCCGATCACGGCCTCTGCCACTGGCTCCTCATGGAAGGCCGACCGGCCCGCATCGGCGACCTGACGGACGCGAACGTCGCCCGCGAGATCACGTTGCTGCAAGGCACGATGGCGGTGCCGCTGCTCGCCCGCGGCGAGCTCGTGGCCGTGCTCGTCGTCGGATCGCCCGTCGTGCGCAGCGCGTACGCCGGGCATGACATCGAGACCCTCTTCGACCTCGCCACCCACGTGGCCAGCGCCATCCACGGCATCACGCTGCATCACCGGCTCCAGCGCGCCAACGAGTTCAACGAAGGAATCCTCGAGCACATGGCGAGCGGCGTGCTCACCATCGGCGCCGACGAGCGCGTGAGCACCATGAACCGGCGTGCGGCCGAGATCCTCGAGCTCGATGCGCAGGCGATCGTCGGCCAGGATCTGCGGGCGCTCCCCTCCCCGCTCGGCGACATGCTCTTCGAGACGCTCACCACCGGCCGTGCGCGGCCGCGCACGGAGATCCGCCTGACCCAGCGCGGACTGTCGCTCGAAGTCTCCACCTATCCCGTGCGCGGCGACGACGCCACGGGCGCCGTGCTCGTCTTCGAAGACCTCACGGCACAGAAGGAGCTCGCCACCCAGAAGCGGAACACCGAGCAGCTCGACCTGCTCACGCACGTGGTGGCACGCATCGCGGACGAGATCAAGAACCCGCTCGTCTCCGTCAACACCTTCATGGAGCTGATCGGCGAACGCTTCGACGATCCGGACTTCCGCCAGCACTTCCACACGGTCGTCGGCGGTGACGTCCGCCGGCTCGTGCAGGTCTTCGAGAAGCTGACCGGGCTCGTGAATCAGGGCGAGATGAACTTCACCACGGTGGACGTCCACGGGGTCGTCGACGACGCGGTGGCCGCCGTCCAGCCCATCGACGTCCACGTCACCCGCGAGCCCGCCGCCCTCCTCGTGAAGGTCGATCCCGCGCAGCTCCGGAAAGCCCTTTCGTACCTCGTCGGGTACCTCGGCCACCATTCCCCCGAGCGCGCGGCAGTGTCGGTGTCCGTCGGCAAGCGCGCGGACGGCGGCGATGGCCCGGACGACATCCGCATCGTCGTGGGTTCGCGCAGCGCGGCAGTGCCGGCGCTCGAGCTCGACCGGCTCTTCGACCCCGTACGGATGGTGCAGGAAAGCCTGATCGACATCGGCCCCGCCGTGAGCCAGCGCATCGTCGAAGCGCTCGGCGGCCGCCTCGAGCTCCGCCAGGGCAAGCACGATCTCTCGTTCGTCCTGGCGCTGCCCGCCGCCGTATGACGACGAGCCCGCGCCTCCTCGTCGTCGACGATGAGCTCGGCCCGCGCGAGTCGCTGCGGATGCTGCTCAAGTCCACGTACGAGGTCCGCGCCATGGACAACGGGCCCGCCGCGCTCGCGGAGCTGCCGCGCTACCGCCCCGACCTCGTCATCCTCGACGTCAAGATGCCGGAGATGAACGGGCTCGAAGTGCTGCGCCGCGTGAAGGAGATCGACCCGTCGATCGAAGTCGTGATGATCACCGCGTACGCGTCGCTCGAAACCGTGAAGCAGGCGCTCACCCACGGCGCCTTCGAATACCTGATCAAGCCGTTCCCGCGGCAGGACCTCGAGGACGTCGTGCGCCGCGCCCTCCTCCGCCGCAAAGCCGAGGTCGGCGCGCGCGGCCAGGTGTCGCAGCTCGTCGAGGAGATGCGGAGCCTCAGCGCGAAGACGCGCGAGCTCGAAGAAGCGGCGCGGCGCGAGGCCGCGGAACAGTCGCTCCGGGTCACCCAGCTGTCGATCCTGCGCGAGATCGCCCGCGCCTTCGTGGGCCAGCTCGACGCGGGCGCGCTGTCGGCCGTGGTGACCGAGCAGCTGCGCGCGGCGCTCGGCTACGACCAGGTGTACATCAGCGCGGAGGCTCCCGCCGCGGCCGCCGCCGAGGCCGGCTTCCTCACCGTGTGCGAGATCCGCGACGCGGAAGGCATGCTCGGCCGCCTGGTGGTGGACAACCGCGCCTCGCGCCGCGCCATGGACCCGCGCGAGCGCGAGCTGCTCGAAATGCTGGCGGAGTACCTCGCCATCGCGCTCCGCAACTCGCACCTGTACGGCCAGATCGCGGAGACGAAGCAGTCCCTCGAACAGCTCATCGCCGCCGCCGGCGACGCCATCGTCTCCGTCGACGCCGTCACCGATCGCATCCAGGGCTGGAACCCGGCCGCCGAGCGTATCTTCGGATTCACCGCCGCGGACGCGTTCGGCCGCTCCATCGGCGAGATCATCACCGTGGGCGACTACGCCGGCGGCAAGCACACCCTCGCGGAAGGGCGGTCGCTCTGCGCGTTCGACACCTCGGCCGTCTGCGGCGCCAACAAAGGCGCCAGCCTCGCCGTCACGCTCTCCGCGAGCGCCGGGCACCACATCGCGATCGTGCGCGACGTCACGGCACAGCGCGAGATGGAAAAGCAGCTCCACCAGTCGGAGAAGCTGACGGCGCTCGGCCAGCTCGCGGGCGGCATCGCGCACGACTTCAACAACCTCCTCCAGGCCATCCTCGGGTACACCCAGCTGATGAAGCAGAAGCCGGGCAACGTGGAGTTCGTGAAGCGCTCGCTGGACGTCGTGGAGGCCGCCGCCAACGACGGCTCCGAAACGGTGCGGCGCATCCAGCAGTTCGCGCGGCTGCGCCCCGACGAGCAGTTCGTGCCGGTCGACGCCAACCAGGTGGTGCGTGACGCGGTCGCCATCGTCCGCCCCCGCTGGGAAGAAAAGCAGTTGCGCGGGCGTCATCCGCTCCACCTGGACCTGAAGCTCGGCGAGGTGCCGCCGATCAACGGGCGCGCGGCCGCGCTCACCGAGGTGATGACGAACCTCCTGCTCAACGCGATCGACGCGATGGTGGAAGGCGGCACCCTCACCGTCACCACGCGTTCCGGCGAGAACCGCACCGCCGTCATCGCCGTGCACGACACGGGTGTCGGGATACCGGAGGCGGTGCAGCGCCGGATCTTCGAGCCGTTCTTCTCGACGAAGGGCGAGAGCGGCTCCGGGCTCGGGCTTTCGATGACCTATTCGATCGTGAAGCGGCACGGCGGCGAGATCGAGGTGGAGAGCGCGCCCGGCAAAGGGACGACGTTCACGCTCATCTTCGCCGGCCAGGCGCGCACCGTGCCCGCCGTACCGGCTGCCGCGCCGGCCGCGCCGCGCCGCGCCGCGCGCGTGCTCCTGGTGGACGACGAGCCGAAGGTACTCTCCACGCTCGCGGAGCTGCTGGCCAGCACGGGTCACACCGTGACTCCGGCGGTCGACGGCCACGCCGCGATGGCCGCGTTCGCGCCCGGCCGCTACGACGTCGTGATCTTGGACTTCGGCATGGCGGGCATGAACGGGTGGGAAGTGGCCGAGCGGCTGCGCGCCGTCGATCCGAGCGTCGCCATCCTCTTCATCACGGGCTGGGGGCTCAAGGAAGAGGAAATGGCGCGGATGGAAGGTCTGGGCGTCAGCCGCTGTCTCTTCAAGCCCGTCCATCCCGACGAGCTCGACGCCGCCGTTCGCACCGCTCTCGCGACCTGATACCGCGCGTCTTACCGCTCGCGCGGCGGCTCGTGGGCCTCCCCGCGCGGCCCCCACGCCACGACCGCTTCGTACGTCGCCGCACGCACCGCGTGGTTGACGATGAAGTAGATGCGGTCGGGGAACACGGTGTCGTCGCTCACGGCGACGACCGCGGCGATGCCGCGCGAGCGATCGAGCGCGCGGTCGACGTACGCGGCGGCCTCACCATTGTCCTGCGCGTCCAGCAGGTAGCTCAGTCCCACGGAGACGGCCGCTTCGGGGTGGGCGCCGAACACCGGCTGCGTCGACGGCCGGAACTGCGCGAGCGCCGCGACATCGCTCAGCCCGAGGCGGCGCACCTCCTGCGGGCGACGGTTGCGTGCGGTCGTCACCCACACCGTGCGCTCGCCGGGCTTACCGTACCACCGTACTTCGTCCCAGAAATCGCGCCGCCCGCTGGCGAGCTTCACGCGTGCGTCGACCGGCGTGGCGCCGAACGCGCGCGCGACCGGCTCCGCGACCGGCGTGACGTGGCGGTCGTAGAGGACGATGCCGCG